>JBKKBW010000404.1:0-2642 GCA_046713635.1 Dehalococcoidia bacterium | reverse complement strand
GTGAAGCGGGGCGTGTTATCTCTCCACAGGGGATTCGGCTCACGTGACTATGCAGGTCACGGCCGGCTATGTGGATATCGTCCGGCCCTCTGCTATAGCAGTAGCAACAGCAAGCCGCTCGACGATTGTCGAGCGGCTGCGAGTGACGTTCGAAGTCTTGGTAGGGCGGTTCGCGCGCGCCTACTTGTGACGGCGCTGCCAGCGGGTCTTCTTGAGCCGCTTCCGGTGTTTGTGCTTACTCATCTTCTTGCGACGCTTCTTGACGACAGAACCCATATGTCTCCTGGAGCCCTCGTATTGAGTCTGGGGATGCCCGCCCATGGTAGCGGGAGGGCCGGACTTCCGCAACCGATGTCTACATCAGCTCGGTTACAGCGCGGATGATGCGATGCGGCTGAGCGGGAGCGCCCTCCGGCGGGCCAAGACCGACTTCATCGACCCAGATCGCATGCATCCCGAGCGCGACGGCCGGCGCGATGTCTGCCTCCAGACTATCGCCGACCATCCAGGTCGTCTCGCTCCGGCCGCCGCACGACTGGAGGGCGTGCCGAAACACGCGTTCGTCCGGCTTGCCGACGCCGAATTCGCCTTCGATGACGATGCAATCGAAGTACTGCTCGAGCGCGTGGCGCTCCACGCTGCGGCGCTGATTGCGCGCCTCGCCGTTGGTGAGCAGCGCCGTGCGGATGCCGCGCTCACGGATGGTGGCGAGAATCTCAATCGCGCCGGGATAGGGAAACAGGACGGCCAATCGGCGCGTCCGATAGTCGTCTGCAATACAGTCCGCGAGATCGAAATGATCCAGCCCGCTGTCGGCGAAAGCATGGCGAACGATCTCGCGCGCCGAGGCGTCGAGGTCCATGCGGCCCTGCTTGGCGCGGACGGGATCGTTCCAGAACCAGGTCCGCCGCTCGCGGATAGCGGCGTGCATGTCGATGGGTGCGAACAGGCCATCGCTGTGCGCTTCGCAGGATGCGAGCCACGACTCCTCCATGCCGGTCGTCCAATCGAGGATCGTCCCGTCCATATCGAAGAAGATGGCGTGTGGCGGCGCAGAGCCGTTGTTTGTCAACGCGGGTCCTCTGACAGCCAACGGTCGATCTGGTCTGTGTGCTCGCGGTAGTGCTCGTCACTGTTGCCGCGAATTATCGCCGCGGCTGGGGGGCTGTCCTCGGCACCTTCCTGTCCGGCGCCGAGGACTGCGGTGAGCTGTTCCTCGGACATCGACTCGACCATGGCGACAAGCTCGCCGTACGTCCGCTGCGACTCTGCGAGAACCTCCGCTGCCGGCCGCGATCTGTTGTCCTCGAAGACTTTCTCATTGATCGGATCGCTCGACGCCCCCGTTTCGCCAGGCGCCGGTGCCTGCAGCGGCTGATTATTGCGCACCAGCGCCATGCAGATCTTTTCCCACGCTGAGATGTGCGCGAGCACATCTTTCACCGAGCGCTCTCCTTCAAGGGTTGCTTCCGTAAGCCGGGCGTCGCCAACTCGTGCTATCGCAGCATCAAGCGCGTCGCGCTCGCGGCGAATCGAGGCGAGGAGGTCCGATTTGTTATGTATGTCAGCCATGTTCAGCCCCGCACCCTTGCCTTCGCCTTCGCGCGCGGGGCTTTCTCCTTCGTTGCGCCGTTCGCTGGGATCGCGATGTCGCGGCGGCCATTGGAGCGCGCGGCGGCGAGCGCCGGCCGGAGGTACTGGCCCGTCGAGCTCTCCTTCACCTTCGCGACCTCTTCGGGCGTCCCCTCCGCGACGATGCGTCCGCCGCGGTCGCCGCCGGCGGGCCCGAGGTCAATGATGTGGTCGGCGCTCTTGATCACGTCCATGTGGTGCTCGATGATGACGACGGTATTGCCGCCATCGGCGAGCCGCTGCAGCACAATCAGCAGCGCGGCCGTGTCGGCGAACGCGAGGCCGGTCGTTGGTTCGGCCAGGATGTAGAGCGTGCGTCCGGTCGAACGGCGCGACAGCTCAGTCGAGAGCTTGACGCGCTGCGCTTCGCCCCCGGACAGCGTCGTCGCGGGCTGTCCGAGCCGGACGTAGCCGAGACCCACGTCCTTTACGGTCTGGAGCTTCTGCTTGATACGCGGAAAGGCGATGAAGAACTCCAGCGCTTCGTCCACAGTCATATCCAGCACTTCTGCGATGTTCTTACCGCGGAACAGAATCTCGAGTGCCTCGCGATTGTAGCGCTGGCCCTTGCACACCTCGCAGGGCACGGTCACGTCAGGCAGGAAGTGCATCTCGATTTCGATGTAGCCTTCGCCCTGGCACGCCTCGCAGCGTCCGCCCTTGACGTTGAACGAGAACCTGCCCGGCGCGTAGCCACGCAGCCGCGCCTCGGGTACCGATGCGAACAGCTCGCGGATCGGCGCGAAGGTGCCAGTGTAGGTCGCCGGGTTCGAGCGCGGCGTACGCCCGATCGGCGACTGATCGATGTTCACGACCTTGTCGATCAGCTCAAGCCCATCGATGCCATCGCATTCGCCGGGGCGCTCGCGCGCGCCGTAGAGGAGCTGCGCGGCCTTCTTGTAGAGGATCTCGGTGACGAGCGTGCTCTTCCCCGAGCCCGACACGCCGGTGATGCCAACAAACTTGCCGAGCGGTATGCGCGCATCGACGTTCTTCAGATTGTTCTCACG
>JBKKBW010000403.1:0-1574 GCA_046713635.1 Dehalococcoidia bacterium | reverse complement strand
ATATATCGGCGGCAAGGGCTTGTCAAGCCCTTAATTTAGGGGACGATCAAAGGCTCAGCTTCCGGCCGCCGCAGAAACAGATACGAAAAAAGGGAAAGTCGCGAATCGATCAACCGCGAGGCGAGCCGCTGGATAGCCTCTACTACTGGCCTCCACTGTTCGCCAGCAGCAGGTCTTCGCGGTGGCCGTACTTGTGGAGGAAGCGGTAGAAGTTGCGCTTGCTCAGCCGGTCCCGTTCGTCTGGGGGTGTGCGCTCCCAGTCGGTATGCGCGTGCCGCCGCACGGGGACGTCCGGCACGATGCGGTTACGGTAACCCTTACTCCGAAACGCGAAGCTGTAATCAAGGTCCAGGTGGCGGTAGAAGCGGAACTTCTCGTCCATCAGCCCAACGTCGCGCACACGTTCGCGGCGGAACGCCATGAGGTAGCCTTCGACGGCATCGACCTCCGGTGGCGGCGCGTCCTCGAAGTCCCGCAGGTCATTCGAACGCACGCCGAACGCGCCCGCTACGCCAGTCGAATCCTCATCGAGCAGGCGTGCGAGCAGCGAGAGCACATCGCCGGTGAACTCCACACTCGTATCGACGAGCACGACGTACTTGCCGCGCGCCGCGCGCAGCCCGCAGTTACGCGCGGCACCGATGCCAACGTTGTGGTCGCTGAGGATCGTGCGGACGTGCCTATCGCGACGCGACAGCTCGTCCAGCCAAGACCGCGTTCCGTCTGTCGAGCCGTTGTCGATGACGATCAGCTCGACGTTGTGCTGGCCAACATGGCGCAAGACGGCATCCGCGGTACGTTCGAGCGACGCCTTGTCGTCACGGGCGACCAGCACCACCGTGAAATCGAGCGCGTCCGGCTGCTCGAGCAACGACGGTACGTCGCGAGACGAGCGTATGCCGTCGAGCTTCACCGGCGGAGCAGCAAGCAGCGGCACAACCGTCGGGCCGCTCTTCGTGTCGCGGACGTGGAATCCCGCCGCGCCGATCCGCTCGCGCAGCTTGTCCGCTTCCGCGAATGCCTTGCGCTGCAGCAGTTCCTCGCGCTCACCGGCCAGCACGCGGACGGCGTCCGGCACGTCCGTCATGGCCGCAAACAGGTCGAAGCCCAGCACCCGGTCGAAACGTTGAAGCAGACGCGCCTTCACACCCGCTGGCGTGTCGGAGCGGACCATTTGCCAGAGGACAGCGAGCGCCCGCGGCAGATGCAGATCGTCGTGGATCGCCTCCCAGAATGCATGCTCCCACCGTTCTCCCGTGGCGCCGTTCTGGCTGGCCGGCTGCGCCGCAAGGAACGCTTCTTGCCGCAGGCGGTTCAGGCCGATCGCTGCGGCGCGCAACGCTTCGAACGTGAAGTTGAGACGGTGTCGATAGTGCGCGGTCGCGCAGAGGTATCGAAACGCCATTGCCTCGAAGCCGCGTGCTTGCAGATCGCGCAGCGTATAGACGTTACCGGTCGACTTGGCCATCTTCAGCCCATCGACGAGCAAGTGCTGTCCGTGCACCCAGTAGCGCACCACCTGCTTCCCGAGCGCACCTTCGCTTTGCGCGCGCTCGTCCTCGTGGTGCGGGAAG
>JBKKBW010000402.1:0-8597 GCA_046713635.1 Dehalococcoidia bacterium | reverse complement strand
CGCGAACTGCTGGATGGAGGCAAGGCGCAGGCCGCAGTCGCGCGCGAGCTGCAAATTAGCAAACAGCGCGTCGCGGACGTTGCGAGGGGACGCGAGCCCACTGCCTGCACGGAGCCCTGCGACGGCCTGCTGAATCAGATTCTCGCAGTGCATGCTGCCGTCGAGCAGGTCGGATTGATGATCCTGGAGCTGCACCTCCAGCACTGCGTGCTCGACGGCGTGACCATGGAGAAGGAGCGCTGGGACGACCTTCGTGATCTGCTTAAGCGCTGGTCGCGGCTCAGTCAGAATTAGCGCGACTTGCAGCCGCAGCGAGGGCGGTGCGCCCAGGTCTACTGAATGAATCCCTCAGCGCCTCGATCATGCCCGAGCTTGCCGACTCACGGGCGGCGCGCAGCGAGTTCTTGATCGCATTCGCGTCGGCCCGCCCGTGCGTGATGATCACAACACCGTTCACGCCAAGCAGCGGTGCGCCGCCGTACTCCCCGTAGTCCATCCGCTGCCGCATCCTTAGCAGGGCCGGCTTTAGGACCATCGCGGCAAGTTTGTACTGCGCCTTGCTCATGATCACGGTACGCAGCTGTCGAAAGATGAACTCCGCGGCGCCTTCGGTGGCCTTTACCGCCACGTTACCAGTGAAGCCGTCTGTTACGACCACATCTGCGATTCCAAGATGAATGCGGTCCGGCTCTACGTTACCAATGAATCGCAAGCCGGACTGTTGCAGCATTGGAAAGACTTCCTGCGCCAGCTCGTTACCCTTCGTCTCTTCCTCTCCGATATTCATGAGCCCTACACGCGGCTCCGCGATCCCGAGTACCTTCTGCGCGTAGACTGTGCCCATCTGCGCAAACTGCAAGAGATAGCTGGGCTTGCAGTCAGCATTCGCGCCAACGTCGAGGACGAGGATGCCCGTATCGTTGTAGGGAGCGATCGTACCGAGCGCCGGGCGCTCGATGCCGGGAATACGGCCAAGGTTGAGCGTTCCCGAAGCCATCACCGCGCCGGTATTGCCTGCGGAGACCGCGGCAACAGCCTCGCCCTTCTTAACAAGCTGCATCACGACGTTGATCGAAGCATCCTTCTTCTGCCGTACGGCATGCACGGGCTGCTCGTCCATCGCGATCACTTCGCTTGCGTTGACGATCTGGATCGCGAGATCGGTGCCACCCTGACGTTCGAGCTCGACCTGCAGCGCTGCGGCGTCTCCGACAAGAGCTATGTCTATGCCAAGCTCGCGTGACGCCGACACGGCGCCTCGCACCGGCTCGACAGGCGCAAGGTCTCCACCCATTGCGTCTAGGGCGACAATCACCGGCTGGCTCGCTTACTGGCGATGGTTATCATCAGAGCGCTATCGCTGTCGTAAGGAGAGAGGTCAAAGGCGCCGTATAGTCCATCGATTTGCAAGCCTGCTTCGCGGAGCAGCGCTTCTATCTCGTACCGAGTGCTGAAGCGTAGGTCAACGGTCGCCTTGATGCGGCGCAGGCTACCGTCCGCAGCAACCCGGTCGTAGAAGTGCTCCTCTTGTTGGGTCTGATTCGCGCGATCGACACGGATCGAGCGTAGCTTCGTCACCATGGAGCCATTGGGCAGGGCGCGGGTCCAGTCATGCAGGAGCGGGACACTGTCACCTTCTTCCCAGTCCGTCGCAAAGATCGCGCGGAGGTCGAAGCCAACGTTTCCATCGGACTTGAGGTGGCGCTCAACGCACCGAAGGCAATTGAGCTGATCGTCTGGAGTAAGGAGGTGATGAAACGTCCCAAATCCAGCGAAGATCAGGGCGAACGACTGGCCAAGATCGAAGTCACGCATATCGCCGGCGGCGAGGTGGACGCCTAGGGAGTCGCCAACGTCACAGCGCGCTCGTTGGAGCATCGCATCGTTATTCTCGATGCCCCAGACATCGTGGCCCCCGCGAGCGAGATGCCGCGCGACGCGGCCCGTGCCAACTCCCAACTCTAAGATAGGGCCGTCACTGCGCCGGGCCAGGCTGTCGTACAGCGCCAGATCTTCGGCGAAGTCGCCGTAATCGAGATCGAAGAGCTCCGCTAGCTCGGCGTCGTGGGGTTCGTTCGGTGGCGTCATGGAGCGGCGTTAGGATTCTACTAGGTTTCGCGGCCGGTTGGCGGATCGACTGCATGAGACCCGGGTGTATGCCTGGCCGTAATACTTGACATTCGGTGCGTTTCGATATACATGAATGACATTCAGCGCGCGTACGGGGTGGTAGCGGAGGCCCTTGGTTCCCCGGCGATAGCATAGGAGGATGTCATGGCGCTCGTCTACGATCGGTTCCTCAGGCAGCGGCTAAGCAGACGCAGGCTGCTGGGAGCGGCGGGAGGAACCGCGATGGGGGCCGCCGGCATCGCGCTGGTGGGGTGCGGCAGTAGCGGCAGTAAGACGCCCGGCAACAACACCACGCCTGACGCAAACGAAACGCCGACCATCGACGGCGTTTACAATCAGCGAGCAGCCAACGGCTTTCCTTCCCTGAGCCCCTTCGGACTTACGGCGCTGGCTTCCAGCCTGGTGTTTGGATTCGTTACGTACGATCATCTCTGGTACGTCCCGCTCGATACCGGCGAATACGAGCTGATGCTTGCCAGCGATCTCGAGGTCTCCGAACCGGACGGTACGGAGGTCATTGCAACGCTCCATCCATCTGTCTTTCATGACAAGGCGCCGGTAAGCGGGCGGGCGGTAGAGGCGCAAGACGTCGTCGACAGTTGGATCGCGTTCCGCGACGACCCGTTCGGCCTGGGACGCGAGTGGCTCAAGACCATCATGGACGTGTTGGAGGCGCCGAACGCGAGCACGGTCCGCATTACACAGAACAAGCCGTGGGCCTGGATGTTCGGGACCGCCGGCGCCGGCTCACCAGCAAGCTCCTCCGTACTGCCGCGAGAGACCATCGACATGCCTGACTTGCTGCGGGACGACCTGATTGGTTCAGGCCGCTTCTTCCTGGAGAGTCATCGTGGCGGCCAGAACCTGAAGTTCCGCAGGCACCCGGCTTGGCGGGTACAAGGTGAGCCGTGGCTTGCCGGGACCGACTTCATCTACATCAGTGACTATTCCTCCGCGGAGGCGCAGTTCTCGTCAGGCGGTATCGACGCACTTGAGTTCCAGAACAAGCTGCAGGCTGATCAGATGCTAGGGCGGCTGGGCGACGACAAGATGACCGTGACAAGCGATCTCTCTCGCGCATATCACTGTCTGATGTTGAAGACGACGGTTGAGCCGTTCAACGACCCGCGTGTGCGCAAGGCGTTTCGGCTGGCGATCAACCGCGAGGAGATGATCCAGCTCGTCGAGCGCGATGCTGCCGGCGGAGAATTGTGTTGCATCGTGCCGCCGGCGCAGACGCTATACGCGCTGACGGAGGATGACGCGGAATTCCAGGAGTACGTACGCTATGACGCAGACGAGGCCCGCGCGCTGCTGGAAGAGGCTGGCTTCCCCTTTGACCGTGAGTTCACGATCCTCATCTCCAGCCCGAACGAAGAGCTAGCAGAGCGTGCGCAGGTGCTCAAGGACCAACTGCAGGATATTGGGGTGAGAACGCGCATCGAGCCGCAGGACCTCATCAGCGTCTGGGTGCCGC
Source organism: Dehalococcoidia bacterium (assembly GCA_046713635.1). Taxonomy (GTDB): domain Bacteria; phylum Chloroflexota; class Dehalococcoidia; order DSTF01; family RBG-16-68-14; genus JBBDXS01. Next base: position 4,990 of record JBKKBW010000402.1, on the reverse strand, counting down.
GCGTGCTGATCAATGCGGACTACGAGATGACGCTCTTCACGCACCTCGCATATGAGGACCCGTACCTCCCCCTGGCTTTCTACACAAGCTTCTCGCCCATCGGACCAGGCGACCCGAGGGGCCGGAACTCGATGCTCTTCTTTGACGACGATGTAGACGCAGCGGTGAACGCCGCGTCCGCCGATCTCAATAGGGATTCGCGGATAGAGAAGGTCAAAGCCGCGCAGAAGGTGATCATGGAAAAAGAGGGACCGATGATTAACATCTACTCATCGGTCAACTTCACTGGACGGCGGTCATGGCTGAAGAACGTTGTTACCGGCCGCGGTTCGTATGGCCTCTTCAGCGGCACCACCTGGATCGATACCGCTTTAAGAGGTTCGTAGCGTCCAGTATGTGGCGTTTTATCGCTCGCCGCCTGGCCTTCATACCAATAATCGCGTTCCTTATCGGTACGCTGACCTTTATTCTGCTGCGCGTTCTTCCAGGTGATCTTGCGACTGCTTCGTGCAGCCAATCGTGCACTGAAGAGATCCTCGCTGAGAGACGCGCCGCGCTCGGCCTGGACAAGCCGGCCTTCCCCATCACGCTGACGACTGACTTCCCGACCTTCGTTGAACTCCATTCCGACGACCAATACACAGACTGGTTGCAGGACGTCGTCACTGGCGACATGGGAAGGTCGCTGTTCGGGGGTCAGGACGTGCTGGAGGAGATCACCAGACGCCTTCCCGCAAGCATGGAGATTATGGTTCTCACGCTGCTCTTCAGCGGGGTCATTGGGATCACATTCGGTATTCTCGCCGCGGTCATGCGAAACAGCCCTCTAGACTACGCCGCACGAACGTTCGCGGTCTTCGGACAGTCAATACCGGACTTCTTTTTGCTGACGTTGCTCGTCGTAATTCCTTCCATGCTGTGGCAGTACGCCGCGCCAGCAGGTGGCTATGTCTCCTTCTTCGAGGACCCTTGGGCCAACCTGCGCCTGTTTGTACCCCCGACACTCATCCTGAGTATCGGAAACGCGGTCGGGCTCATGCGGCTGGTGCGCAGCACCATGCTGGAAGTGCTCCGCAGCGACTACGTCCGCACAGCCAGAGCTAAGGGCCTCAACTCTCGGGCAGTCGTCGTCCGGCACGCGTTTCGGAACACGCTCCCTCCCGTAATCACTGTGCTCAGCTTTACAATCGCCACAGCGTTTAGCGGTTCGGTTATCCTCGAACGCGTGATGAATATCGATGGACTTGGTAACTTATTCTTCTTCTCGGTTCTCATCCGCGATCTGCCTGTCGTGCAGTTCACCGTGCTCTACACGGCGCTCATTGTCGTCATGCTAAACCTGCTGCAAGATATCTCGTATGCCTACCTGGACCCGCGCGTGCGGTACCGCTAACCATGGCGACCGGATCGATAGCCCTACCCGACGAACAAGCAATCACCTTAGCTCAGAGACCCCGACGTTTCTCGCCTGTTATCCTTCGGACCGCCCGACACAATCCGCTTGGGACCGTTGGCGCGTTCCTGGTGATCGCCTTCATCGTTACAGGCATCATAGGACCGTGGGTCGCCCCATACGATCCGCAGGACGTCGACGCCTCCGTGCAACTGCAGGACCCATCGCTTAGCCATCCAATGGGGACGAACGGGTTAGGACAAGATGTGTTCAGTCGTGTGCTGGCTGGCGCGCGCCTGTCGCTCGTCATAGGCGCGGCGGCGGTGTTCCTTGGTGTGCTAGGCGGCTCCCTGATCGGAGTCATCTCTGGATATTTCGGAGGTGCTATTGATAGTGTCATCCAGCGCGTCGGTGAGGCAGGTGCCGCGTTTCCGGGGCTCATTCTCTACCTGACGCTAATTGCCGCAATAGGGAGGGGGCAGGACACGATCATCATTGGCATTGCGATCAGCGCGCTGATTGGTGGTTCCCGCGTGTTGCGCGCTCTGACGCTCGTGATCAAGACCAGCCCTTTCGTAGAAGCTGCGCGCGCTGCGGGGGCAACTGAAGCGCGCATTCTCATGACGCACGTCGTCCCTAACGTCATCCCAATCGCGATCGTCATCGCCAGCGGCGCGCTGGGCGCGGCCGTTCTGGCAGAGGCAGCGCTAAGCTTCCTGGGAATTGGCGTCGAGCCAGGAACACCTTCGTGGGGGATCGACCTCCAGGGCCGCAACGTGGAAGACGCAAAGGTAGGCAACTGGCACTTAGTCGCCTTCCCGGGAATTGCTCTGAGCCTGGTGGTGTTGGGCTTCAACTTGCTCGGCGACACGCTCCGCGACGTTCTCGACCCACGTCTGCGCGGCAGCATTCGCTAGCGCCGTTCCGACTTGACACGGGCAGTCAAATTCGCGTTGGATACTGCCATGCTAATCGACTGGCGCACTCTCCCTGTCCATGCCGCCCCTGCTTAGCATCAAGGATCTTTCGATCCGGTTCGGCGGTATCGTAGCGCTAGATGGCGTGTCGTTTGACATCGAGCCAGCGCAGATCGTTGGCTTGATCGGTCCGAACGGCGCCGGGAAGACCACCGTCTTTAACTGCCTCACGCGGGTGTACCAGCCAACGAGCGGCTCGATCACGTTCGAGGGGCGCGACCTCTTGTCCATGCACCCACACCAAGTAATCGCGGGCGGCGTTGCGCGCACGTTCCAGAACTTAGAGCTGTTCGTTTCCATGACTGTGCTAGAGAATCTGCTCGTCGGTCAGCACGCCGCGATGCGCAGCAATCCCATCGAGGTCGCGTTCAGGCTCCCACGCGCTGCACGCGAGGAGCGGATGGCAGTAGCCAGGGCTGACGAAGTGCTGCGCTTCCTGGGTCTGCAACAGTATCGCTCTGCGCCGGTCGCCGGTCTTTCGTTCGGCACGAAGAAGCGCGTGGAGATGGCGCGCGCGCTTGTCTCCGAGCCAAAGCTCCTTCTTCTCGACGAACCTGCCAACGGCCTGAATCAAGGCGAAGTCCATGACCTGGCAGATATGATCAGGGCCCTCCGCAACGACCTGCGCACGACGGTTTTGCTGGTGGAGCATCACATGGGACTGGTGATGGACGTGTCCGACAACGTCTGTGTGCTGAACTTCGGACGCAAGATTGCTGAAGGAACACCCACCGAAATACAAGGGAACAAGTCTGTGATAGAAGCGTACCAAGGAGAAACCAGTGCTCAGCCTGCGTGACGTCCACGCGTCGTACGGGCCCGTGCTTGCCTTGCGCGGCGTCTCGCTCGACGTTGGCGCCCACGGCATCATCACGGTACTTGGAGCGAATGGCGCCGGTAAGACGTCCACGCTCCGCGCGGTGTCTGGCGTCCTTCGTCCTTCGCACGGTGTCATCGAATATGACGGAGAGCGCATCGACAGATTGCCACCGGAACGCATTGTCCGGATGGGCATCTCACTGGTGCCAGAAGGGCGCCAGACCTTCATCGAGTTGAACGTGCTTGAGAACCTTCGGCTCGGAGCGTATACGCGCAAGGACAGCCGCGCCGTCCGGAGCGATCTCGACCGCGTCTTCAGTTACTTTCCTGTATTGGCCGATCGGCAGAAGCAGACCGCTGGCCTGCTTAGCGGCGGCGAGCAGCAGATGCTTGCGATCGGCCGCGCCCTTATGGCACGGCCCCGATTGCTGTTGCTCGACGAACCATCGCTCGGGTTGGCGCCCCTCCTGGTGCGCGAGATCTTCGACATCATCAAAACGATCAATCAAGAGGAGCAGATCGCGATTATGCTCGTCGAGCAGAATGCGAACCTCTCGCTAGACATCGCCGATCACGGCTACGTGCTAGAGACGGGTGGTGTCGCCACGGAGGGCACGGCAGAGAGCCTTCGCAGCAACGAGTCCGTCAAGCGCGCATACCTGGGGTACTGATCATGGAACATCTCATTGCGACACTGCTTCAGCCGTTGCTGCTCTTCACGGACACGCCGCCCCCGTGGGAGGATCCGGAGATCTTCCTGCAACAGGTGGCTACGGGCATTTCGATCGGCAGTATCTACGCAATTCTCGGCCTCGCCGTCGTGCTCATCTATCGCTCAACGAACACCGTGAATTTCGCGCAGGGCGAGATGGCCATGTTTACGACGTTCATTGCGTGGTCGTTCATGCTGCGAATGGATTTCTGGCCGGCGTTCTTCCTGACAACGCTCGTCGCGTTTTTCATAGGCGGTGCGTTGGAAGTATTTGTGATGCGGCCCGTAGAGCACGCCCCGCCGCTGAACTCGGTCGTCGTCACACTCGGCCTCTTCGCGGTCTTCAGCAGCGTCGCTCTATGGCGTTACGGACCAACGCCCCGGCCATTCGAAACCCCAGCGATTTTCGATGGAGCACCGTTCACGCTCGGCGAGATTACCATCAGCCGCCTCAACCTGGGCATCCTCGGTATAGCGCTGCTCATCATGATGGGCCTCTTCTTCTTGTTCAACTACACCAAGCTGGGACTCGCAATGCGCGCGACTGCCCAAAACCCGACTGCGAGCCGCCTCGTCGGCATCAACACATCGCGAATGCTGGCTCTTGGCTGGGCGCTCTCTGCATCGGTTGGTGCGATCGCCGGCATGCTGACAGCCGCGAGCCAGGCATTGTCCGTGGACATGATGGTCGGCATCTTGATTTTCGCCTTCGCGGGAGCGGTTCTCGGAGGCCTGGACAGTCCAGGCGGCGCGATCATCGGGGGTATCAGCGTCGGCATCATCAAGAGCCTTTCCGCGACATACATTAGTCCGCAGGTCGACATCATCGCGGCGTTCGTCGTTATCATCGCTGTGCTGATGGTGCGTCCGACCGGCCTGTTCGGCAAGATCGCAGTGCGGAGAGTCTAGGTGCGAAAAGTCGCCCGACCGCAAACGCTAGCCTGGATCCTGCTGGTCCTGGTTCTGATCTTCTTTCCGTACTTCCATACCTGGACAGGCTTCGGTTGGTTTCTGGACAACTTGCAGGAGTACACAGGGATCAACCTCAGTGTGTTTGAGGTCACGTCGTTCGCGGTGTGGGTCGTGATC
>JBKKBW010000401.1:0-3615 GCA_046713635.1 Dehalococcoidia bacterium | reverse complement strand
GTCCCAGACTGCCTGGACTGCGACTTCATCCACAACCGGCTTCGATAGCAACTCGGAAGCCTCTTTCCAAAGCGACTCGTCGCCTCCGGGTAGGTTAAATGTGACGAGCAGTACCGAAGTGTCTCCGGCATTGTGGTATGCATGGACCACGCCCGGTGGTGTCATGAAGAAGCTTCCCTGCGCGACAACTGATATCTCGCCGTCGAAATACAGGCGCAGCTCGCCTCGTAACACGTAGCCGACTTCAGTTAGGCGGTCGTGCGTGTGCAGCGGCGCCCTGTTGCCGGGTAGTACCTCAAATCGTCCGCTGATAAACGTTTTGTTCGTCTCCGTGTCGCCAAACGCGATCGTCGCGGAGTTGCCGTCTTCCAGCGGATATACGCGGCCTTCGCCCGGTCGGACGACAATCGCCTTCGCTCTCATCTGATGCTCCTTCTGATGACCAATGCAATATACTTAACGTATGGACTCGTGGCTCTGGATTCTTCTCGCCATCATCGCGGGACTGCTGCTTACCGGCATTGCCGCTTGGTGGCTGTTGCGACGTTTTGCGCGGCCACCGAAGGCGCTGGTGCAAAGGCTCGAGCTGCTTTCGTGGCGTGAGAGGCTCGATCTCGCTATGGGCCTGATGCGCGACCCGCGCCTGCCGCTCGGAATCCGGCTGCTGATTCCAGCGGTCGTGCTCTATCTGGTGCTCCCGCTCGACATCATCCCGGACTTCATCCCGTTCATCGGTGCGCTGGACGACGTCTTGATCGTGCTGCTAGCGCTCCGGCTGATCCTACGCTCCATGCCAGAGGACGTCCTGGACGAACATCTCTCGCGCTACGAGCGGCCGCGGCCGAGTCTACCTTCCAGTGACGTTCCGAGGCTTAGCTCGTAACCCGCGCTGGGCTGTCCACTTGCCAGACCCTTGACCCTCGGCCCGCTTCTAATGCTATCCTCGAACCGTCAAGATTTGTAAGGAGGGCAACCATAGTGTCCATCGCAAACGAAGTCGACCGTATGATCGAAGAGCGCAGCTTGCTCAAGCACCCGTTCTACCAGGCCTGGCAGAAGGGCGAGTTGGAGCTCGATACGTTACGCACGTACGCCGGCCAGTACTATCACCATGTGCTGGCGTTCCCGCAGTATGTTAGTGGCGCGCATGCGAACTGCCCTGGGCAGAGCGACCGTCAGGAACTGCTGGAGAATCTGATTGAAGAGGAGCGCGGCGACGAGAACCACCCAGAGCTCTGGCTTCGCTTTGGTGAGGCGCTCGGACTGCAGCGTGAGAGCGTCGCCGATGACGACTGGCTACCGGAGACAAGGCATCTCGTCGACACGTACCGCGACGTGACCAAGAACGGGTCGTTCGCTGAAGCGGCGACGGCACTCTATTGCTATGAGTCGCAGGTGCCCGAGGTCGCGAAACAGAAGATCGCTGGGCTCGAGAAGTTCTATGGCGTGAAGGACGAGCGTGGGCTCCAGTTCTTCAACGTACATATCGGCGCTGACGAGTGGCACGCCGAAGTCGGCCGCGGCTTCATCGATCGCTACGGTGACGAGGACCCCGATGCGGTCCGCGCGACCGCGGAGCTCTGCCTGGACGCACTCTGGGGCTTCCTTGACGGCGTACAGCGAACGAGGGTGGCCGCCGGGGCCGCTGTGTGAGCGCCTCCACGGGAGGTGCCTCCGCGGGAGGGCCCTCCCCGGAAGGACTGGACCTTCTGTTCCTCGGCTCGGGCAACGCCTTTTCCGAAGGCCGGTACTGGAATAGCTTCCTAGTAAACGGCCGCTATCTTTTCGATTGCTCGCCGATCGCAGTGCCGCACCTGAAGAAGTGCGGCGTCCCCCTTGGCGACATCGAAGCGATCTTCATCAGCCACTTTCACGGCGACCACTACTTCGGACTGCCGTTCTTGTTCCTAGAGTACGCCGAAAGGACGCGGCGTCAGAAGGACCTGACGATCGTTGGGCCGCCCGGCATCATGGAGCGCACCATAAAGATCACAGAGGCCGCGTATCCCAACGTTTTTCGCAAGAAGGACCGCGGCTACGCGCTCTCGTTCCAGGATGTCGCCGATGGCGCCGCGATCGATGTCGCCGGCGTTCGATCCGTTGGCCGTCAAGTCACCCATGTTCCTGATCTCACCTGTTTCGGTTATCGGGTTGAGATCGGCGGCCGGACGATCGCGTACTCCGGCGACAGCGTCTTTTGCGAGCCGCTCATTGAGCTGGGGCAGGGGGCTGACGTCTTCGTTGTGGAGTGCTCTGGCTGGGAGGGCCCTGGCGGCGTCCATATCGACATCGACGGCGTAGGCGAACTGCGCCGCCGGCTAGGGCCGAAGCCGCAGTTCGTTCTCACTCACCTGGCCGAGGGCGAAGTGGACACCCAGATCGAGAATACCGTCATCGCGTCCGACTTCGCGAAGTACCGTTTCTAGACGGCGATTCCAGCAGCGCTCCCAGCGCCTCGGCTGCCGCTTTGAGCGCAGCCGTCCTGGGCTGGAGCCGCGCATCGACGCCACGTGGCTCCCAATCGCCGAAGCGTCCGGGGTGGCCGTAGTCCGACTGCTCCCAGCGCGATGAGCCATCTGGCAGCTCGAAGTCGATGACGCGAAGCACCATTTCGTGCGGCGTACCATGCAGCGGATCGTATGGTGGAAAACGTCCTTCTTTGAAGCGTATGTTAGCAGTGCGGTCAGCGATCATCGGTTCGTCCTCCCGGGGCTATCCTCGCTGACGGCCAGCCTCAACGCAATCGAACGCTGGCCCTCAATCCCAGACACGACGATAGGGCCCGGGGGCGGGGTGCCGAGCCCTATCGCTAGCGAGGCGGTGGCGGCTGCGGGGTTTCGAACCTGAACTGTGATTCGTGACATTGCCATCATAATTCATCTAACACTAGTCTGTCAACACTAGTATTGTTAAACAATTGCAAAGTATCTGGTCTTCAGGCGCAAACGGAGTAGGATAGGACAGCACACGCTCGGCGGAGGGACATGCCCATGCGGAATCTTTACACGAACCATGGCTTGGTACTCATGCGCATCTGGATGAACCCGGATGCAACGCTATCTGAGATCGCCAACGACATCGGCGTGAAGGAGCGGGCCGCGTACCTGATCGTACGTGACCTCGTGGAAGACGGCTTCATCGATAAGACGAAAGCGGGCCGGCGCAACAGCTACAGAGTCAATATTGATCGAGCGCTGGACTACGAGCCCATTCCGCACACGACCGTTCGGGAGCAGATCATCGGCCTCGCACTTTCCATGGGTATGCGTTCGCCCGATGGCGCGCCGGAGAGTGGGCCGCGCGCTCGAAGGGATGGCGCCCGGGTCACCGCGACGGCGCGCTAGTTGCCTCGTTGGCTTCTACAGCCCTCAGTGGTAGAATGCCTACGAAGATTGTGAAGCGCTTCTCGAAGCGCCGCTCCTGAGCCGGAAAGGTGTACGCCAGATGTACGGCCTAGGCATCGCGAAGGGCTTGATGGTCACCTTCAAGCACATCTTCAAGCCGACCTTCACCGTCCAGTACCCCGAAGAAGTCCGGCCTATCCCGAAGAACGCCCGCACGAACCTCGTCTGGTTCGAAGAACGCTGTACCGGCTGCTCCACGTGCGCGCAGGCC
>JBKKBW010000400.1:0-3110 GCA_046713635.1 Dehalococcoidia bacterium | reverse complement strand
CGGCGAAGACTGTCTTCAACAGCTCGCGTGAGGTGGGCACGGCTCAAGCCCTCACCATCCGATCCGTCCCACATCCTCCCGCGCGCCTTCGTGGCAATCACTAGCCGATCGCGATTGCCCCGGGACGAGATCCAGCGGCCGATGATCTCTTCGGCTTCGCCCCCGGCGTGGCCCGGCATCCAGTTGCTGTAGATGTCAGCTGAGTCGAGGAAGTTGCCCCCGGCTTCAACGAAGGCGTCCATGACCGCGAATGATGCGTCCTCATCCGCGGTCCAGCCGAACTGCATGGTGCCGAGGCAGATGTTGGATACGCTGAGATTGGTAGCGCCAAGCGAGCGCATCTGCATGGCTTAGCCTCCGGTACGTTGATTGCGAAACATGGAGCCACTTATGCGACGCACAAGGAAGCGCGGCGCAAGGCGGACGCTGTTCGCGGTAAGCGCGTTGAACGTGCCGGGGAGCGAGATCGCACGGCCGGTGCGCAGCGCGGAGAGCGCATCATCGACGACGGTCTCGACGCTAACCCAGGCGAAGGCCGGAAGTGAGCTTATGTCCACGCCCGAAACGTCTTGGAACTCTGTCTTGACGGGCCCCGGACAGAGACACGTTACGCGTACGCCATGCTCCTTCGCTTCCTCATGCAACGCCTCAGTGAAGTGCAATACGAACGCCTTCGTCGCAGAGTAGGTCGCGTTGAAGGGAATCGGCTGGAAACCCGCAGCAGAAGCGACGTTGATAATGGCGCCTTCCCTACGCTGCGTCATTGGTCGGAGCGCGGCATGGCTCAGTCGCATGAGGGCGCGCACGTTGACGTCGAGCTCTTCGATCTCGCGTTCGATCGGGAGGTCTGCGAACGAGCCGAACGTTCCGAATCCGGCGTTGTTAATCAGCAGGGTTACGTCGCCGGTGCCGAGGCGCTGCTCGGCGGCCGAGACGCCGTCGTCGCTCGCCAGGTCCGCGACAATGACTTCGCTGGATGCGCCATAAGCGTCGGATAGCTCACCGGCCAGCGCGTCCAGGCGATCGCGCCGGCGCGCGACGAGGACCAGATCGTAGTTGTCCTTCGCTAGCTGGCGCGCGAACCCTTCGCCGATACCCGCTGATGCACCCGTGATGAGGGCGCGCTGCTTTCCTTGCGTTGTCATGAACATCCTCCCTGACGAATAACGCTGCCAGTGTAACGTCTAGCGGCCTACGGCAGATGCTGCGATGCCCAGGCGGATCGCTCCGGACTGACCTTGAGCAAATGAGCGGGCTGCAGGTACCAGTGTGCGCACGTCCATGCGAAGTCTTCTAGGGCATTAACGGCGCTGTGGGACCACGGCCAGGCCAAGCCCTCGGTCGCGGATACAAAGCTCACCCCTTCCGCCGTTGAGTACCAAGGCGACAGGTTGTAGTCGATCGGATCGAGGGGAGTCCCTCCGTTGATCGTCCAGTGCTGATGCGCGTGACAGAGCTCATGCTGGACCTTTAGCTGGGACTCGCCATTCTGCATTACGACCTCGCGCGTGGGGGCCCAGTAGAAATTGAACCAGTGGCACTGGCCGTCTGAAGAGCAGCCGCCCCAGACGACGGAGGTGCCCTTGGGTAGCGCTAGGGACGTACCCCCAACGACAGGAGGCGGGGCTGGCTCTACAGTAGCTGGAGGAGGAAGCACGGTCCCAAGCACCTCGGAGAAGAGCGTTGGTGTTGGCTGAACAGTCACCGGATCGACGGGGGGAGGGGTGGACGTCGCTGCAGGAGTCTCTACCGGTGTAGCGGTTGACGATGGGGCGGGCGTTGACGACGCGCCAAGCTGAGCAATTCGGATCGCTCCTTCAGGTTGCTGCTCACTCTGGGGCGGCAAAGCTCCGGTATGGGCGCAACCTGCACCTCCTAGAACAAGTATAGCTAGAGCGAGGCTGAGTTTGAGCAAACGACTCCAGTGGCGACGGGCGGGGAGCCTGCCTGGCGGACGAACCGCTTAGGGGCCTCTTTCGTGTGTCCTCGTACTAGGAACGGTCGCGGTCGAGATGCGTTACGATACGCAGCACGGCCGCCCGGTGCCGGAGCGCCATAGCGGGATCGAGGCAGCTGGGACATCCCTCCACGTGGGGATGCCCCACTGGACCCGCCCCCGATTGTCTCGCCATTCGGCGCTTGACTACAATGACAGGGCCTCCGGATGCTTCGGGGGCTTTCTCCATAGGAGGAGTCCATGAGCGAGCGAGTGCTCCGCCTCGCGATCCCGAACGGCAATCTGCAGCAGGCCACCGTCGAGCTATTCGGCAGGGCGGGCTACAACATGGCCGTACAGCCCCGTTCCTACTTTCCCGCCGTCGACGACCGCGACATCCAGTGCATGCTCGTCCGGCCACAGGAGCAGCCGCGGTACGTCCAGGATGGACTCATCGACCTCGGGTTCAGTGGCATCGACTTGATCCGAGAGGCAGGCGCGGACGTAGTGGAGGTGCTAGACGCGGGCAGCTCGAAGGTCTCCGCCTTTTCCACGCGCTGGGTACTGGTTGTGCCAGAAGGTTCGGCGATCCGCAACGTGAAAGACCTCGAGGGCAAGCGCATCGCGACGGAACTGGTCAATGTGTCGCGCGCCTTCCTCGAAGAACACGGCGTTCAGGCACTGGTCGAGTACTCGTACGGCGCCACCGAAGTGAAGCCTCCATTACTCGCGGACGCTATCGTCGACTCGACAGTTACCGGCACGTCACTCAAGGCGAACGATCTGCGAATCGTCGCCACGGTAATCGAAAGCACGCCGAGACTCATCGCTAGCAAACAGGCATGGCAGGACCCCTGGAAACGTCAAAAGATCGAGGATATCGCGCTGATGCTCCGAGGCGCGCTCGCGGCGCTGGGTAAGGTCTGGCTTTCGATGAACGTGCGCCGCACCGACCTGGACGCCGTGCTGGCGATCTTGCCCGCGCTGGACAAGCCGACGATCGCTTCGCTGTCCGATGAAGCTTGGGTCGATGTGACAACGATCGTTGACGAAGATGTTGTCCGCGTCATCGTTCCTCCGCTGAAGAAGGCTGGCGCGCACGGGATCGTCGAGTATCCGCTGAATAAGATAATCGAGTAGCCGATGCCTCCCTGGGGAATGCACATGGTTGTAG
>JBKKBW010000399.1:0-3765 GCA_046713635.1 Dehalococcoidia bacterium | reverse complement strand
GGCTTACTACTGCCCGCAGGCGACAGCGAGGTATTCGTAGTAAATGAGAACGGCGAGAGTAATCGCGTGGTGTTTTCTGTATCCGGTCCAGGTGCCGCAGAACCGATTCAGCAGACACCGTCTGTGCAAACGACGGACCAAATCTATGCGCAGATGGCAATTGATAATCCAGGCTTCGCAGGTCTGTATCGCGGTTCTGATGGCGAGACCCTGCACGTTCTAGTGAAGGACTCTGCGTCGCCAGCCGAGACTGCCGCCGTAGAGCGAGCCGTTCGATCGTACCTGGCCGATTTCGGAGGACAGATCAGGATCGAGCGCGTGGAGTACGATTTCGCCGAGCTGAAGGAATGGTACGATCAGATGTCTCGAGAGATTCTTGGGATAGCAGGGGTGGTTTTTACAGATATCGACGAGGTGAAGAACCGCCTGAGCATTGGGGTGGAGACGCCGGAGGTGCAGGCGTTGGTGGAGCAGCGGCTGGCGGGGCTGGGCATCCCTAAGGAACTCGTGGAGATCGAGATTGTCCCTCCTATTGTGCTAGACGTCGATACGACCGAGGGATCCGGCGAATGACCCGCTGGTCGCTATGCCGGCTTCGTTGCCTTGATCGAGTAGATAAGCGGAAGCGAGCCGTCGTGGTCGGTGAGACGCCACTGGTTTTCACTGACCTGCGCCATCAACGAAGGAAGCTGCGCCCACGGCGTGAGCGGGAACTCGTGGAAGAACTCGATGCGCAGCCCAGCCTCGATTAGCGCCGTTAGCACCTCGCTTGGTGGATGTGGCCACTCGTAGGTCACGTCGTTCTCTAGCTTTGTGCTGCGGTCCGTGTAGTCTCCGAGCCCCTGCCAGCGGAGAGGCTCGTCAGGCGGAAAGTATGGATAGCACACGTCGAGCCGAGTAGCATTCGGCTTGTCGTCGAAGATGCCGACGATCGGATGGAACTCGGCGACGTAGAACGTTCCACCTGGCTTGACGAAGTGTGCAGCCACCTCGGCCCAGCGCTCGATATCCGGCAACCAGCACAAGGCGCCGTACGACGTGAAGACGATATCGAACTGTTCATCCAGCTTGTCCGGCAGCGAGTAGACGTCTGACAGCATGAAGCGCGCGTCGATGCCGCATTCCGCAGCCAGCTTACGGGCCATCGCAAGTGCAGGTTCTGAGAAGTCGATGCCGGTGACGATCGCGCCTTCGTTGCGAGCCCACGATAGCGTATCGATGCCAAAGTGGCACTGCATGTGCAGCAGAGTCTTGCCGCGTACGTCACCCAACTCCGCGAGCTCGACGGGCTTGAGCTTGTTCTTTCCAGCCTTGAAGCCCGGGACGTCGTAGCTGTGCGCAGCGACGTGAAGCGGCACGATTTCGTCCCAGTGCTGGCGGTTAGCCTCGGTGTACTCGTTCATGAGTTCGTGATCAGCGCGCGCCGGTCCTGGATCAGCTTCAAGACGTCACCGCGATTGATCATGCCGACCAGCAGCCAACCGTCTACGACGGGCATCTGATTGATGTCGCCCTCTGCCATCATTTGCAGTATGGACGCGGCTGGCTCATCGCGAGACACCGTGTGCAGCCGCTCGCGCGGCGTCATCGCGCGATAGACACTCGTTGCCGGCCAGACCTCCCTGTCGAGCTTGCGGACGTCGCTCAGCGTCACGAGGCCGAGCAACTCGTCTCCCGCCATCACCGGGTAGGCGCGGCCTCGTCCGGCCAGCATGTGTTCGACAAGCTGTGCGACGGTCATCTGCGGATCGATGGGCTCGAAGCTGCTCTTTGCCAGGTCATTGGCCGTGAGCGACCCGAGGGTCTGCTGCATGACTAACTGCTCATAGCTGCCCGCCGATGCGTTCCGCAAGAACAGCCCGATCATGAACATCCACACGCCACCGATCGCGTCGTCCAGGAACAGGAACTGGAGGGCACCTCCTGCCATCATCAGATACGCGACGCCTTCGCCCGTTCGGGCGGCCACGCGTGTCGCGCGGAGGACGTTGCGGCTGCGGGCCCAGACAATCGCGCGCAGCACGCGGCCGCCGTCCAGTGGGAACCCCGGCACCATGTTGAACACTGCGATGATTGCGTTGAGGAATGCTAGGTATTCCGCTACCATGGCCTCTTTTGGGGCCACCGGGCGCAACGCCAGCCAAAGGATCGCGAAGAAGCCCGCGACTAGCAGGCTCATCAGCGGGCCGACAATCGCTATCTGAAATTCTTCTCCGGCTGACTCGGCCTCTCGCCCCAAGTTCGACACGCCGCCGAAGACGAAGAGGGTGATGCCGCTCACGGGTATGCCCTTCGCCTTCGCGACAAGCGAGTGCGACATCTCATGTGCGAGAATCGACAAGAAGAAGATGACCGATATGATCACCCCGGCCGCGATCTTCCGCTCGGTCGACCAGTCATCATAGACGTCGAGCACACCACCCGCGCTCGCGAACGACCAGGTCATCAGCGCGAAGATGAAGATCCAGCTCCAGTGGAGCGAGATCTGGATCCCCGCGATCCTGCCGATGCTGATCGTTCCGCCCATTACGCGATCTCCTCTACTGCGATTATGGTAGCAGGGGCAAGCGCCGTTTCAGCGATAATTCGTGACGAGGAACGATACGCGGTCAGGGATGCTTCACATCGACCACGAGTAGGCCACCAGCATACGTGTTTACGCGAAAGTCGACCTCCGAAGAGAGTCCGAGCGTCCAAGTCACCACGCCTTCCACGTCGCAGGTCTGCTTGGCCTGCTGGAGCACCAGCAGTCCTGGCTGAGTGTCGACGGGCGAGACAGTCGGGTTTCCTTGCTCGTCGTGCGTGGTAGCGGGCTCCATCCGGATCTGCAGAAAGGCTGCTCCTGTCATTTGCTGGTCGTCTCCTGACCCGCATCCAAGAATGGGACCAGGGACGTATCGGATGTCGTAGCCGGGAAGACCGCCCTCGAACCGGAATGCCATGCGATCAATGGCGGGTGCACTGGGTTCAACGTCTGGGGTACCACTGGTGGCCAGTATGAGCGAGACCTGCTCGTTCGTCGCTGGTGGCGCGCTGACTGGGTCCCTTCCGAGAGCTATGGTGTTCTCGGACGTTTGGATGCCAACGACCGACGTGGGCTGCGGAACATCGGTTCCCGCCGGCGTAGGGTCAGTCTGCGTCGTTGCGGGAGTACGGGCTGGCGTTTCTGTGCCGGTGCCATTGCCATCGTCGTTGCATGCGGCGAACACGAGCATGCTCAGCGCAAGCACGTATGGAATTACGATCAGTCGAGGCATGAGAGGCTCCTGTACGGTCGGGTCGAAGTTAGCCGAATGCGTTCATAACTTCCTGCAGGGCTTTCATCTGGCCGCCCTCCGTTGATGACGGTACCAGAATCGGTTGCTTCACGCCCGCGGCGTACCACGCCTCAACGCCTTCTCGGACTTCCGAGGCGCTACCGTAGAGCGTTACGTCCGATAGCCAGGGGTCGTTCATGATGGACGGAACCTTGTCCTGTTCTCCGCGCGCTAGGACGCTGCGAATGGCCGTGATCTCGTCGTCGTACCCGGCTTCAATCCAGTAGTTCTGATAGTTCGGCAGCGTCGA
The DNA here is from genome assembly GCA_046713635.1 of Dehalococcoidia bacterium. Taxonomy (GTDB): domain Bacteria; phylum Chloroflexota; class Dehalococcoidia; order DSTF01; family RBG-16-68-14; genus JBBDXS01. The sequence continues at coordinate 198 of JBKKBW010000399.1, read as the reverse complement.
GTATCCAAGTAGGGTCTTGCGCATCACTTCGGCTGCGGCCTTCTTGTCGTCCGATATGCATGTCGGGACCATGTTTCCTACGAAGAACGATGGGTCGCGCTGCTTCTGCTCTGGCAGGTACGACAAGGACTCGCGCATGTGCGAACGCGCTCCGTTTGCCCACACGATGCCATCCGCGACTTCGCCTGCGAGCTGGAC
>JBKKBW010000398.1:0-5704 GCA_046713635.1 Dehalococcoidia bacterium | reverse complement strand
CCAGGAGCAACTCGAGTTCGAGCCCGAAGCGCTTGAGCTGATTGCTCGGACGGCCACAGGTAGCCTGCGAGACGCCATCAATCTAATGGAGCAGACCGTCGACTCCTACGGCCGGTCAATCACCTTCGATCAAGCGCAACAGGGCCTCGGCCTTGTCGTCGACCCGCGCAGCGCCGAAGTCGCCGCGTATGCCGTCCGCGGCGATCTTTCGTCCGGCCTGGCCACCATCTCAGCCGTGCGCGATGACGGCCTCGATCTTCGGCAGTTCCAGCGCCAGGTAGTCATGCAGCTCAGGGGCCTGCTGCTAGCGAAGGCTGGCGCCAGCGGTGGTGATACCTGGAGCGAAGAGCAGCTCGCAGGTCTGAGCGCAGTTGTAGCCGACGTCCCTGCGGAACGCATCGTTGCTGCGCTGCGCGCGTTCGGCGAAGCCGACCTCCGCTCCGACCCGTTATCACCCTTGCCACTGGAGTTGGCGTTGGCCAGCACCGTTCTTGGGAATACGAGCGTCGCCGCCGTGGAGTCGCCGGCAGCGCCGTCCGTCGCACCAACTCGGCCAGTGCCGCCACCGCCGATGGAGCGCCGGTCCGCCGTCCCGCGGGCGCCCCCCAAGAAGGAGGTGCCGGCGCCGGCATCGAACGGTGGTTCGCCAGAGCCCGCAGCAGATATGTCGCCACTCCCGCCGGCTCCAGTGGCTGCAGCGGCCGGCGTGGAGGATGTCCGGTCGCGTTGGCAGGACATCTATCAGCGCGTCCGAGAAATCCACTACAAGGCAGGAGCCTTACTCAACAGCGGCTGTGGGATCATCGACGTGACGCCGAACGAAATCGTCTTCGGCTTTCGCCATCAGATGCTGCTCGATCGCATGCAGGGTGACAACGGCGAGAACACTCGGGCGCTCCAACAGGCCGTTGACGAGCTCCTGGGCCCCGGCCGGACGGTTCGCTGCGTTCTCGATGCAACCGTAGACGTGCAGCGGCCTGGCCGCGGCGGCCACCTTGTACGCGCCGCCGAGGAGCTTGGCGGCCAGGTGCTTTCCAGCGACGAATAGGAGGCCGGCATGGGCATGAACCGCGACATGATGGCAAAGATACAGAAGCTCCAAGAGCAAGCAATGAAAGCTCAGCTAGACCTGGAGGAGCAGATCGTTGACGGCAGCTCGGGGGGCGGCGCCGTCGCGATATCTCTGACCGGGGGCATGAAGGTGCAGTCGCTCAAGATCGATCCCGAGGTTGTCGACCCCGGCGACGTTGAGATGCTCGAGGATCTCGTGACGGCTGCCGTCAACGAAGCCCTGCAAAAGGTGCAAGGACTGCAGGCGCAGCAGATATCCGGCTTAGCCGGGCAGTTCGGCATCAACCTCCCGCGCTAGCCGAGCATGACACCACGGCCGTGAACGAGAACACCCACGGCATCGGGCGTCCCGCGGCAACAGCAGCGCCCGTCGCTCGCCTGATCGAGGCGTTCCACAAGCTGCCGGGCATCGGCCCCAAGAGCGCGCAGCGGCTCACGTACTACATGCTGCGCGCTTCTGAGTCCGAAGCGCGCGCCCTGGCGATCGCTCTCATCGACTTGAAGGAAAAGACAACGCTTTGCTCGGTTTGCCAGAACGTGACCGAGCGAGACCCGTGCGGCGTTTGTACCGACGAGATGCGCGATCGCACGACGATCTGCGTCGTCGAAGAGCCGCTGGACATCCTCGCGATCGAGCGTACGCGCGGCTTTCGCGGGCTCTACCACGTGCTGCACGGCGTTCTGTCACCAATGGACGGCGTTGGCCCCGATGATCTCAAGCTGAACCAGCTCGTCACGCGGCTGCGCGACGGCGGCGTTCACGAGGTCATCATGGCCACGAATCCAAACCTGGAGGGTGAGGCGACGGCGATGTACGTAAGCCGCCTGCTCCAGCCGATGGGTGTGCGCGTCACGCGACTCGCTCGTGGACTTCCTGCGGGCGCTGACCTGGAGTACGCGGATGACGTGACCCTCGCTCGGGCGCTCGAGCACCGGCAGGACGTGTAAGCCTTCCATGCCCAAGCCTCCGCGTGTCTACGGATCGCCGGCCATTGTTCTCCGGCAGCGCAAGCTCGGCGACGCAGACAAGATCGTTACGCTGTACACAGCCAACTTTGGCAAAGTGGATGCGGTCGCAAAGGGTGTACGGCGCGTGACGAGCAGGCTTGCCGGTAGCGTGGAGCCGCTCAACCACGGCTCGTTCATGTTCGCGCATGGCCGCAATCTGGACATCATCACCCAGGCCCAGCCGATCGAAACGTTCCAGCCGCTGCACGATGACCTTGCCCGCCTCAGCTACGCGCTATACGCCGCGGAGCTCATCGATCGCGCGACGGAGGAGCGGTCGGAGAACTTCGCTCTCTATCGACTCCTGTTGGACACGCTCCGGCGCCTGTCCCAGGACAACGATCTCGATCTCGTACTCCGCTTCTTCGAGATATCGCTGCTGAGCGAGCTGGGCTATCGCCCCGAGCTTCAGGAGTGCGTCATCTGCCACGATTCCTCGAAGGCTGAAGCCAGCTACATCTCGGCGAGCGCTGGAGGCGTCGTCTGTGCCGACTGCCGTCCGGCCGGGATCGTGTTGCACGGCATCTCACCGGACGCGCTGCGTGTGCTGCGCTCCCTGCAAGACCACAGCTACCTCGAAGCGCAAGGACTTCGGCTCGACGCGCAGACAGCCGGTGAGCTGGAGCGCCACTTGCGCGATGCGTTCCACTACGCGCTGGAGCGAGACGTTCGATCGGCGTCGTTCCTCGACACGGTGCGTCGGCGCTTTCGCCCGGAGCCAAGCAGCGCCGCTGGTTCGCCTCGCGCTTCGTAGGTATACTAGCCGCGCCATGCCACTCTATGAGTACTACTGCGGCCGTTGCGACGGCATTTTCGAGGCGCTGCGGCCAATGCGCCAGTCCTCCGACCCGGCGCCATGCCCGGAATGCGAGAGGGACGGCGGCCGGATCATGCCCACCAGCTTCAACGCGTTCACATTCCGCGAGGGCTATCCGCGGCGTTTGCCGGACAAGGGCACGTACTGGCACATGGGCAAGGAAGTGAAGAAGAAGATCAGCGGTCCGTTCCGTCCCTTCGAGCACCCGGAGATCAACAAGCCCAAGCCCAAGCCGAAGCCTCGGCCGTCCAAGGGCGACGTCCAGGTCGCGCGGGAGAAGGCAAATCTCCGGACGAAGGAGCTGCGCAAGATGGCGAAGTCCGGCGTCCGGCCCAACAACAGTCTGCTCCCTAAATCGTTGCGCAAGTAGCGCGACCGTTGACCACAGATGGCACAGACAGCACAGATGACCATTTGATAGTTTTTGCGTTTTTTTATTTTCTTGTATCTGTTGCCGTAGCAGCGTAGCTTCGCACGTTTGATCGATTCCTTCTTCATCGGGTCGGTGCCGCATGCCAGTTGACAAGTTCGTTCCGCAAAAAACGCTCTTTTCTGTATATGCGGATGATCACCGACCATACGCGTGCACACGTGCGCTCCGTTCCCGCTATGCGTTCTGCTGATTGGCACTGCTTTTATCGTCGCGATTCTACGCCGTCTCCAAAATAGCTCCAAGGGTTTGATGTCACTGCCGTTTTCTGGGTCAACATAACTTCCGCCCTGGTCACGAAGTTTCATGGTTCGTATCATCAACTGCCATGGGCCGTCCGAAATCGACTGCGCTGCCGCTTGAAAGCCGACCCGCTCGAACGCTTGGTCACGGCGCGAGTCCCGATGACGCAGTTGAACTGATTAGAGTTCACGCCTCTCGGTCCTTGGATCAATCCAAGCGAGCAGAACTTGGTCAGTACTTCACTCCGGCACCAATAGCGCGCCTAATGGCGTCCATGTTCGTCCAAGGAGCCAAGGTGGACCTTCTGGATGCGGGCGCGGGCGCGGGCTCGCTGACTGCGGCAGCTGTTCTGGATTTCGCGCGCCGGAGCCGGAGGCCCTCGGAAATCACCGTTACCGCATACGAGGTTGAAGCGAGCCTGCTTGGCGACTTGGCAAAGACTATAGGCATTTGTGCGGAAGCAACGCGCATTGTGGGGATTCCTTTTGCGTCAAGCGTTGAGAATGCGGACTTCGTAGTTAGCGCAGTGGAGCATTTGCGCCCGAGCTTCGCGTTTGACAGCAGTTGGCAAGGCTATACCCACGCAATTCTTAACCCGCCCTATGGCAAAGTCGGCAGCGACTCTCTCACCCGTCAGCTTATGAAGCGGATAGGAGTCGAAGCCGGAAATCTTTACACTGCATTTCTCGCCCTAGCGGTGGAGCTTCTTGCCCCAGATGGTGAACTAGTCGCAATAACGCCGCGAAGTTTCTGCAACGGACCATACTTCCGCTCATTTCGACAGTGGTTACTCCAAAGAGTCGCGCTGGATCGGATTCACGTTTTTGACTCGCGATCGGCGACATTTCGAGAAGACGACGTGTTGCAGGAGACTTTGATTATCCACGCCATCAAGAGGCCCGTTCCTCCGGCCAACGTGTTAGTTTCGACCAGCGAAGGCGATACAGATAGCACGGCAACAACTCGGACAGTGGCTTATAGCTCTGTCGTGCGGCCTGATGATCCGGATGCCTTCATCCACATCGTGCCCGATGAGTGGAGCGGCAGGGTTGCGGATAGTATCCGGCAGTTCCCTGCCGTTCTTGCCGGGATCGGGCTGTCAGTCTCGACAGGTCGCGTGGTTGATTTTCGTACGCGTGAACTCCTTCGGAATGACCCTGACGACAAGACTATCCCGTTGATCTACCCCAATCACTTCGAAAGAGGTTACATTCGCTGGCCGAGACCTGAGAACAGGAAGCCCAACGCCCTGGCGGCATCGACAAAGACAATGGATCTCTCAGTCGGTCCTGGCTATTACGTGCTCGTACGACGATTTTCTGCCAAGGAGGAGCCGCGTCGCATCGTTGCGGCGGTCTACGAAAGCGCTCGGGTGTCACCGCACAGCAGAGTTGCTTTTGAGAACCACCTTAACTTTTACCACGCTTCCGGTCGCGGCCTTCCGCGATTGTTGGCGCGCGGACTTGCTGCCTACCTGAACAGCAGCTTAGTAGATCATTTCTTTCGACAATTCAGCGGACATACGCAAGTGAATGCAACAGACCTTCGCCGACTACGGTATCCGGCTCGATCAGACTTGGAGCGGCTTGGGGCGCGCATCGCCGATGATGGCTTCCCGTCCCAACGCGAACTGGACGATTTTGTCCGGGAGGAACTGATGACCACAACGGACATTCCCGATCCGATGTTGATGAAGCATAGGATAGACGAGGCCCTGGCCCTCTTGGAGGCCATTGGCATGCCTCGGGCGCAACTGAACGAACGGTCGGCACTAACGCTGCTAGCCATACTAGATCTCCGCCCTAGTGTGCCGTGGGCGAAGGCGTCCAATCCGCTACGCGGGATCACTCCGATAATGGACTTTGCACGCGAACACTACGGAAAGAACTACGCACCAAACTCGCGAGAAACGATTCGGCGTCACACCATGCATCAGTTTGTTGATGCAGGGATAGCCATTGCCAATCCAGATGACCCCGCGCGAGCAGTAAACAGTCCAGACTACGTGTATCAGATAGAGTCGAGCGCCTTAGAACTTATTCGAACCTACGGCAGGAGGTCGTGGAAGAAGAGCCTCGAGACATTCTTGGCTTCTGCGGAGACACTGCGGCAGAAATATGCGCAAGAACGCGCAA
>JBKKBW010000397.1:0-1551 GCA_046713635.1 Dehalococcoidia bacterium | reverse complement strand
ACCCAAGTCTGACCGCAGGGGAGATCCGCTAGCAACGTTCGCCGCCGTCTTTGCCAACCTCGCGGATGCTAAGGGCGAGCACACTGGCGCCCATGGCACGCGTACCGCTGATGTAGCGGAGCGCCTGGCTCAGGCTGCCGGTCTCGACAAGGAACATGCTCGCCAGGTCTACGTTGCAGCGATGCTGCACGATGTTGGCCTGCTAGGCGTCCCTGCTCGCGTCATCGCGAAGCCCGACATACTCTCACTCGCCGAAATGGAAACGATGCGCAAACACCCGGCGTTCTCTCAGCAGATTCTCGAGGGCGTACCGGGCCTCGAAGACATGTCGATGTGGGTTGGCGCCCATCACGAACGGCCCGACGGCAAGGGTTACCCTGAGCTGCTCGATTCTGAAGTGATCCCGATCGAAGGACGCATAATCGCGTTAGCGGACACCTACGTCGCGCTCACGTCGGCGCGCCCGTACCGTCGCGCGCTGTCGGATGAGGACGCGCAGACTGTGTTATTGGGTGGGGCTGGCACGCAGCTCGACAAGAAGCTTGTCCAGTTGTTCTGCGCAGGGGCTGTCGCTACGTCTTCTCGAACCGCTCCACAGACAGCACGAAAACGATAGCGCCGCCCACGCGGACCTCTACGGGCTCCGAGAGCGCCGCGCCTTCGCCAAAGAACGGCAGCGTTTGCACCGGCACATACTCCGCCCGTGCGTGGCACTCCTCTCGCACCATGGCCATAACATCGCCGACTTCGCTCGATTCGACACCCGAGAGAATAGTCGCGCTCCCGCGACGCAGAAAGCCGCCGGTGCTGCTGATTTTTGTCGCAGGGTAGCCGCGATCGATCAGAGACTTCATCAGCCGGTCCGCGTCTGCGTCTGAAGCGATGATGACCACGAGCTTGAGGGAGCTGTCCGCCACGAAGAGTACTCAGTCGACGAACGCTACTTGGCCGCGAATGGATCGCCGCCGCTGCCGGGCTGCGTTAGTGCCATCGCCGCGACGGCGCCAACCAGAAAGCCCATCAGGAACCCAAGGAGGAACCGGACGCTCATGTGCTCACCTCCGTGCGAGAGTGGTAAGCGGGAGGACGTCCTGACCAGCAGGACACTTCGATGCTACCGCGACTTGCAGGGTCAGTGTCAAGCGCTACTATCCGCCGGGGCGCGGTGAGCCAGACCGGCCGCGTCGTCCTCGCCTTTCGGCTACGCGCAGTCGCGCCATGGCGCGCATGAGCGCAGCTTGCGTTTGCGCCAGATCGACGAGCTCTGTCTTCTCGCGCAGCGTCTCCTCGGCCTTGCGCCGCGCCGCCTCCGCCCGCTCAACATCGATCTCGTCTACGCGCTCGGCGGCGTCAGCAAGCACGACGACGCGGTCATTGCGCACTTCCAGGAAGCCGCCCGTGATCGCCATGATCTCCTCGCCGCTGGAGCGCTTGATGAGCATCTCGCCAGGCGCGAGCGTCGTGAGAAACGCTGCGTGCTGAGGAAGAACGGCGAACTCGCCCTCCGCGCCCGGCGCGACGACTTCATCCACGCCCTCTTCGGAGTAGATG
>JBKKBW010000396.1:0-2104 GCA_046713635.1 Dehalococcoidia bacterium | reverse complement strand
GCGTAGAAGTGCTGCGCGAGCTCGGCTATGATGAAGCGAGGATCGAAGCGTTGCTGGACGCGGGCGTTCTCTATAGCCGCGAGCGTCTGATGGAGCGGGATAGCGAGGGGTAACTGTGATACTCATGAAAGTTCTCTTAGCGGTCACGCTAACGATTGGCCTCTTTGGTCAGGTGGGGCCGGTCGGCCGCGGTCTGGCCGATTCTGGCGATGCCGCCGGGCTATGCGCGATCGGAATTGGCTCTGAGCTCATGGAGATCAAGGTGATTGATGATCCTGACGGCCTAGCTCGAAGAATCGACATGCCCCGCAGCGCAAGAGTTAGGGTTGCCGAAGTGCTGTGCGCGCCATACGCGTCTATCTCCATTTTCGGATGCACCCCTTGGATCGACGTTGCCGGTCCGCTAACAAGCGCTGATCCGAGCTTCTTCGCGACAGGCATTGGAACGGTTGCGGGCGTTTCTGGCGTGACCGCTGCCTTTGATGGAATCAGATACGGTTTCAGCAGGCATGGAGAACGCTGGTCTGGAGTAGGTGGGTTTTACGCTATCGGAACAAACGGCGAGTTAGGAGGGGCGCCCGTGGTCTACGAAGTTGCGCGCAAGCCAGGCACGCGTACATCAGCTATCGGTGATCCTTCCCTCTGGCCAATGTGTTAGCTCGCAAGCAGTGCTGGCAGTCCCGCCAGCAGCTCGATCGAATGGTGCACCCCCGGTGATCGCTCACCCCCCGGACCGACCAGCACGGTAGTAAGGCCGACGGCGGCGGCGCGCGCGAGGGCGCCCGGCTGGTCGTCCGCGATGACCGTCTCGGCGGGATTGAGCTGGGCGTCCGCCACGAGGCGTTCGTAGTACCCGGTCGTGCCCTTCATGGCACCGACGAGATCGGGGCCGTATACACGTTCCGGAAACAGGTCGCGCACGCCGAGGCCGGTGAGGTAACCGTCCAGCTCGCGCGACGTTTGGCCTGAGGCCGTACCGAGTCGATAGCCGGCGGAGTGAAGCGTGCGGATCGCTGCGGTTGCGCCGGGGTAGGCGCTCTGAACGCGCGGGAGGACGAAGTCCTCCGTTTCGAGGCCGAGTCTAAGACACTGATCGCCGTCCGGTGCCGTCACGCCCACGCGCTCGCACATATCGCGGAGCCAGCGTGCGCGCTGATCGCCAAAGAAGTCGAAGCACCCATCGATGTCGGCTTTGAGCACCGGGTAAAGCAGCGCTTCGAATTCTCGCCACATTTGCGTAAACACGACGTCATTTGCTTCGGCCCACGCTTCCTGCGTCGCGCCAAGCCGTGGCGCGAGAAACTCGCCAACCAGGCGTTGCCACTCTGGCCCGCGCAGCGTGTTGTCGTTCATCACGCCGCCGTCGTCGAGGAGGATGGTGGAGAAGCGGCGCATTACGCGTTCGTCAGCCCATCGAGGTGGCAGGTGTCGTTCAGCGTGATGAGCTGCGCTTGCTTGGGTGAGCCGTCAGCCTCGACCTCACGGATGTCGAAGATGGTGACCGATGCGTTCTCGATCGCGAACGGCCCGGGGCGGACACGCGGCAAGTCGAGCAGCCAGCGCAGGACTGTGCCGAGCACCCCACCATGCGTGACAATGGCAACCGTCTGATCGCGGTGGTTGGAAAGAATTGAGCGAAGCGCCGTGGTGCCGCGCGCTACGAGCGCGCCGTCTTGCTCGAAGCCTTCGACCTGGATGCGGCTGACGTCGGCGCCAGGCTGGGCGTACTCCGGAAAGCGCTCTAGGATCTCTTTCCGGTTCAGTCCTTCGAGAACACCGACGTTGCGCTCGCGCAGATCCAGCATGTTGTCGACAACGAGGTCGAGGCGCAGGGCGATGACGTCGGCAGTCTGGTGGGCGCGTTTGAGCGGGCTGCTGTAGAGCGCCTCAACATCGAGACTGGCAAGGCGCTCCGCGAGGAGCGCGCTCTGGCGCAGGCCGAGCGCGCTGAGGGGAATGTCGAGGTGGCCCTGAATACGGCCCTCGGCGTTCGCCTCGCTTTCGGCGTGACGTATGATGATCAGTCGTGTTGGCATGGCTTGGGCACGAAAAGACGCCCCACGGGCGCCAACGTTGCCCCAGTATACAACGCAGCGTTCATAGG
>JBKKBW010000395.1:0-3327 GCA_046713635.1 Dehalococcoidia bacterium | reverse complement strand
CTCAGGGACTGGCCGATGACATGGTGACACTGACGGTGCTGGCGACGAAGGCGCCTGTACTGATCGCGCCTGCTATGGACGGGCAGATGTTCGATGGTGACGCGACGCAGGCGAACTTACAGACCCTGGACGAGCGCGGCTACATTGTCGTTGGGCCTGCGGAAGGACGGCTCGCCAGCGGGCGCACCGGCAAGGGGCGCCTCGTTGAAACCGACGTGCTACTCGGCGCGCTCAAGCTCGAGCTTGGTAAGCGTGGAGATCTTGGCGGGAGACGCGTCGTGATCACGGCGGGCGGGACGCGGGAGTCGCTCGATCCGGTACGGTTCATCAGCAATTACTCCACGGGCAAGATGGGCTACGCGATCGCGGAGGCCGCGCGCGATCGGGGCGCCGCGGTGACCCTGATTTCCACAGTTTCGGCGCTGCCCGTCCCGTACGGCGCGCGGCTCGTTGCGGTGGAGACGGTCGCCGAAATGCGGGACGCCGTCCTCGCCGCCTGCCAGCACGCCGACGCCCTGATCATGGCCGCGGCCGTGAGCGACTACCGTCCGGCGGACCGGGCAGACCACAAGGTGAAGAAGGGTCCGGACCGCAAGACGATCGAGCTCGAGAGGAACGCCGACTTTCTGCTCGAAGTGCCGGACAGCGTCGTCAAGATCGGTTTCGCCGCCGAGACCGAGAACCTCGACGCGAACGCCAAGGCCAAGCTAACAGGCAAGCGCCTCGACCTGATCGTCGCGAACGACGTTACCGCGCCTGGCGCGGGCTTCGCCCACGACACCAACGTGGTCACGCTGATCGATCCCGCGGGCTCCAGCGAAGCGCTCCCGCTCCTCCCCAAGTACGACGTTGGCCAGCGCATCCTGGACCGGCTCGTGGCGCTGCTGCAGAAGAGATAGCACCCTTACAGCGTTAGCGCGTCTCGTGTGCGCCAGAGGTACCACGAGGCGATCGTCCGGTAGGGGCGCCATGGCTCCGCGATCTCAGTCATAGTCTTCGGGTCGGGCAGTTTGTCGAGCTCGTACAAGTCGCCGATCGCCTTCTGCACACCGAGGTCGCCAGTCGGCAGCACGTCAGGGCGGCCCAGGCTGAACATCAACAACATGTGCGCTGTCCACGTTCCGATCCCCTTAATCTGAGTCACGTGCTCGATCACGGCTTCGTCGGAGAGACGGGCAAGCGCGCGGTTGCTCACGGTGCCATTCGCGAAGTGATCCGCCAAGCTGTGCATGTACGATGCCTTCTGGCGCGAGAGGCCGACCGATCTGAGCTTCTCGATGTCCATCGCAAGTAACACGTCAGGCTCCGGCACCTTGTCGTCGAACAGAGCGAGCAGTCGCCGCTCGATCGTCGCCGCGGCTGCGCCCGCGAGCTGCTGGTAGAGGAGAGCTCGAAACAGCGACTGGTAGGGTGTTCCGCGCCGACGCAGATCGGTCGGGCCTATCTCCTTGACCAAGCTGCCGAGCACTGGATCCGAGCGCATGATGTGCTTGCGCGCGACCTCTGCGTCGTAGGGCAGCTTTGACGTGCGGTAGTACGGCATCGCTCACTGTATATAGCACGGGGTCGGGAAGGCCGGTGGTCAGATCGGGACAGTTCGCTAGTCGCCTGCCTCGGCGGATGCGAGCGTTGCCTCCCGGCCGTCATCCGGTTCGCGCACGAAGGCGAAGACACCGAGGCCAACGAAGAGCAGGACAACGCCGATGACGATGAAGCTGGCTTCGGTGCCGGCTGCCGCCGCGACCGCTCCTCCGCTCAGCGGCGCGACTGCAATCGCCAGGGCGAGCGCGCTGCCTGCCAGGCCGAACGCAGCCGCCTGCCTTCCGGGCGGGGCCCAGCCGTCGATCAGCACGTTCGCCGTAGGCATCATCGCGCCCGAGAACAGCCCGACGAACGCGAAGAGCACGATCAGGCTCAGCTCGCTGTTTGCCATCGCGACAGGGATGTACGCCGCTCCCGCGCCCAGCGTCGCCAACGCGAGCGCGTTCCGATAGCCGATCCTGTTGGAAATACGGCTCGCCATCAGCGCAGCGAACGCGCTCGTCACGGCGAGCGACGCGAACGCGAAACCCGAGAGCGTCTCGGCGTTAATCGACGAGTCGAATGACTCGACCAGCAATGGCACGACGGGCCGCACGAACGCGGCCCCAGCGTTGAGGAAGAAGATCAGTCCAATCAGCACCAAAAGCGGTCGTATTCCCACGACGAGACGCAGGTTGCCAAGCACGGTGCCACGCTCGCTGGCCGTTGGCCGCTTGAACCGTTCCTGGACCTGAGTGAACACGAGGAAGAAGGAGATTGAGTAGAGCGCGCCGGTGAGGATGAACGTCGGCCGGATGCCTATGGCGGGCGACAGGAAGCCGCCTGCCAGAGGCCCGACTGTTTGCGATAGGAAGAGGCCCATCTGCAGAAGACCCAGCGAGTACGCGACCCGCGCGCGCGGCGTGCCGGACGCGACGAGCGCAGTCGCGGCGGGAATCGTTCCCACAAATGCGCCCTGAAGCAGCCGGAGGATGAGCAATTGCCAGACTTCCGTAGCCACGCCCTGGAGGGTCATCGTGATCATCGCGCCGACGTAAGCGCGCAACAAGAGAGGCTTTCGACCGAACCGATCGGCCATCGAGCCCCAGAGCGGCGACGAGATGAACAGCGCTGCGCCCGTGGCAGTGGTCAACAGGCCGGACCACAACGCCACCGCACCGTCGCTCTCCACGCCCAGATCGCGGACGTAGAAGGGCATGAACGGGATGACGAGGTTCGCTCCGGCCAGCGCGATGAACTGCGCAGCCGCGACCGCGTAGAGGTTTCGTTCCCAGGGCTCCAGCTTAGGGCCGCGCAGGCTCACCCGCGGAATGTAGCACGGCGCGCTAGGAGCGCGGCTGCAAGGTTGAGCTAGAGTGGTGTCTCCGCAAGGTCGAGGGCTAGATGGACGAGGGTGCGGACGGGGATGCCGCTGGCGCCCTTTACGGTTATGCCTTTCTCCGTGCTGAAGGTGTCGACGCCGGCGATGTCCAGGTGTACCCAGGGCGTGTCGCCGACGAACTCGCGCAGGAGCATTGCGGCGGTGATGGAGCCGGCGGGACGGCCGCCGCTGTTTTTCATATCCGCCACATCCGACTTGATCGCCTTCTTATAATCATCCCACAACCGCAATGGCCAGAGACGTTCGTGAGTCTGCTCCCCGGCCGTCAACAAGCGGTCGCGCAAAGTATCGTCGTTGCTGAACAAACCGGCGGCCACTGTCCCCAACGCAACCATGCACGCGCCGGTCAATGTCGCCAGATCAACAACCATGTCCGGCTTGTAGCGCCCGGCATAGACCAGCGC
>JBKKBW010000394.1:0-2595 GCA_046713635.1 Dehalococcoidia bacterium | reverse complement strand
AACTTCTCGACCGCGCGGATAAGGCCGATGTTCCCTTCCTGGATTAGATCGAGCAGCGACATACCGCGCCCGATGTACTTTTTCGCGACGCTGACGACAAGGCGCAAGTTCGCCTCGGTGAGCTTCTTCTCCCCCCGATACCCTTCTTCCTTGAGCTCTTCAAAGTGGGCATCGAGCTGCTCAATATAGCCATTCAGCTGCCGGACACGCCCCCACGGCGCGGGTAGCAGGTGCCTTTCGCCGCCGGAGGCGTGAGCAGCGGTAGCGAGCAACTCGGGTGCGAGGATGTGCGTGATAATTGAGAGACGGACCTGCGCGTACTCTGCGCGCTCCACGTCACAGCGAAGCGTCTTCGCCAGATATTCGTCCAGGCCGGGATCCAGCTCGCCATCGATCGTGGCGCGAAACGTGTCGTTGACTACGAGCTCCGACAGCGGCGCCTTCCTCAGGTTTAGGTACTTGGTGCAGGCATGGAGCGCGCGTTGCTCCTCGTGGAGCTGATCGAGTAACGCGAACAAAGTCTGTGCGCCGGTGGGACCTTCGCCGTGCTCTACTACCCAGGCCTGCTCTATCGCTTGAACGTGTTTGCTTTCCTCCATGTGGCGAGCCAAACGCTTCTCGTCTGCGCCGGAGAGGAGGTAGACTTTTCCAATTTCTCGCAGATACATCCGGACGGGATCATCGACTGTATCGGCGTCCCCAGCGGGCTCTGGCTCATCCTCAAGTTCGGGCTCGTCTTCCTCTTTCGCGTTGACGGCCCACTTGTTCGCCTGAGCCGCTGGATCGGTTTCGTTATCGTCTGTGGCCTCGGTGATGCCGGCAGCGCTCAGAACCGCGACACTGTCCGCCAAGCGCGCGTACATGTCGTCGATGCTGTCGGTCTTCGCTGACTCGGGTTCTGCTTTTGTGGGGGCGCCGCGCCGCCGCGCCGCGCCTGACTCGCCGTTCGATCCTTCAGGTTTGCTCATCGCTCGACCTCACTTTGCGGGGACATCTCCGCGTGCTGCGCCGATCGTGAACCTAACGCTATTTGATGGAGCTTCCTGCCCATCTCCTCGTCTTCGAGTAGGGTTGCCGCCAGGTCATGAGCGCGCGGATCGCCGACGGGAGTCTCACCAGGCTGTGGTCCTGCACCGCTTCGTGTCTCCTGCAGCACCGCTGCTTCTTCCACGGCCGCGCTCATGTAAGGCTGCAGGCCGGGCTCGCTTAGGGCTGCCGTGCTGGCCTGCTTTGCCTGCGTCAGTCTACGCAACTCGATGCGGCGCACGCAATCGTTAAATGCGGCAAGCAAGCGAACTCCTTCGAGAAATGGCACGTCGCGCTGCAGTATGCGGTCAAGACCGTCATGCAGCTCTGCTGGAAGGGCGTTACGAATGTCATCAAGATGTAATGAGGAGCTCCATGCATCGAAGATAGCGCGGTGCTCTCCGAGCGAAAAAAGATCGGCGGAGAGTTCCATACCTGCATGCCGCAGCTCCGGATAACGCAACAGCATGGCGAGGGAGTACTCCTCACCCGGCGGGCGGATGGAACCTGGCGAGCCCTGCTGCTGTGGTGAGCGTATGCCGGGGCGGGTTGGCTGTTTCGTCCGGCGTAACTCCTCGCGCAGAGCGTCTTCGTTCAGTTGGGTGAGCCGCGCCAGACGTTGCATATAATGCGCGCGGTACACGGGCTCCTCAATCAGCTTCACGACCGGGAGCAGTTCCTTCAGTAGCGCCGCTCGCTCGGCTGGCTGCGTCAGGTCGTGCCGCGCTGCCACGACGTCAAATATATGGTCAGTGAAAGGCTTCGCGTTCTGCAGTGCTGCGTCCCAGGCGCTGCGGTCCTTACGGATCATCTCATCCGGATCCTTGCCCAACAGGGGCACTACGTAGAAGTTGATCGCTGCCCTCTTGAGAGCGTTTCGTGACCACTCCTGAACGTGAGCGCTGAACTCCTCGTCGTCCGGCGCGTCGCCCGGGTGCGCAGAGAACCCGGACGCGCGGATTGCGCCCACCTCGCCGGCCTCCTGCAATGCTCGCATCGTCGCCTCGATGCCCGCGGCGTCCGCGTCCATGGCTAGCAGGATCTTGCACTTGAATCGCTCTAACGCGCGGATCTGCCGTTCGGTGAGGGCGGTCCCCATCGAAGCGACCACGTTCGTCATGCCGTGCTGGTGCGCGGCGATTACGTCCATATAGCCCTCGACGACGATTACGGCCCTGTCGCGCCTGATGGCTTGCTTCGCCAGGTCCAGCGCATACAGGATTGCTCCCTTGTCGAACATCGGCGCTTGGGCCGTGTTGATGTACTTTGCACCCATCCTGGCGTCTGCTTCAACGAGTTGCCGCCCTCCGAAGCCGACGGTTCGGCCGCGGTCGTCGCGGATCGGAAACATCAGGCGGGCGCGAAATCGGTCGTGCGCCCCGCGATCGCCCTCGGTCAGGAGTCCGATCGATAGTAATTCGGGGTCGGTGTAGCCCCGTTCGTTCAAGTGCGAGCGGAGGGCCTCCCAGCTGTCAAGGCTGTAACCCAGCCTGAAGGTCTCTATCGTTTCGAGATCGAGGCCACGGCTCTGCAGGTAGTCGCGGGCGTGGCGAGCGGCCTTCGAGTGCA
>JBKKBW010000393.1:0-2126 GCA_046713635.1 Dehalococcoidia bacterium | reverse complement strand
TCTTTCGACCCGCGCCCACGATTTCTGCTTCATGCGGGCGGCCACACAGGGCCGCCCCTACACATGGCCTTCGGCTCTCTAGACGGCGCATTCTCCTTCGCCCATGTCATCGAGACTGAAGATCTTGTTGGCTCCCCAATCGACGAACGACATGGGATCTTCTTCGTACTTCGGCATTGTGCCGTAGTCGGCCATGAGCTCCTTAATGTGATCGTTGCCGACGCGAATCGCCCAGTCAGAGAATGGCTCAGCGTCGCTGCGCTCCGATCTGTAGTTCTCGATCAGGGCGTTCACAGCCTCAGGGATGCGCTTGGCGGGGAGCTTCATCACGTGCTTGCCAATACGCGCATCGGGGCCATCGCCCTTACCAGCGATGAGCATCGAGAACGAGGGCACCATGCGCTCGCCGGAGCGGACTGCGTTGCCGTAGAAGCCGATGTCGGCGATATGGTGGTGGCCGCACGAGTTGGGGCAGCCGCTGATCTTGATGCGAATCTGCTCGATTAGCGGGTCGCTACTATAGTGGCCGTTTTTGGCAAAGAGCTCGTCCCTGATAGCGCGTCCGAGACCCTTGGACGACGTGACGCCGAGGCTGCACGTGTCTGCACCGGGGCAGGTCATGACGTCGGTAAGCGTAGCGGCACCCGCTTCGGCGAGGCCAATATCGATCATCTCGGCATGGAGCGACGGCAGGTCTTCGTTGTGCACCCAGCGGAAGACCATGTTCTGGTTGACCGCGGTGCGCATGCGACCACCGGAGTACTTGCGGGACAGATCGGCAAGCTGGTGGAACTGCTCGCCAGTGAGGTCGCCGATGGGGAGAAGCACGTAGACCATCGAGAAGCCGGACTGCGCCTGCGGGATGGCGTTCGTGCGCTTCCACGCCTCGAAGCCGGGCTGCTGCTCGCGGGCCTGGCCCGCCGACGTTACGGACGGATGATCGCCCATGGCGTCTTCCAGGAACGTGTTGTCGGGTTCGCGGTAGAAGCCATTGGTGTTCGGCGGCAGCGTCGCCAGCTCCGCGCGGATCAGGCGGCGGGTCTCTTCGATACCGAGGCGCTTCACGACGAACTTGATGCGCGCTTTGTTGCGGTTCTTGCGCTCGCCATGGCGATCGAAAACCCGGATCGTCGCTTCGCAAACGCGGAGCAACTCGTTCTCCGGAACAAACTCTTCGTAGACTTCAGCAATCATCGGCGACGCGCCGAGGCCGCCTCCGATGGTGATACGGAAGCCTCGCTGGCCGTCGCGGATGACGGCGGTCGCGCCGAGATCGTGGATCGGGACCAGACCGTGGTCGTGCTGGCAGGCGGAGAACGCGATCTTGAACTTTCGCGGCAGCTTCTGGCAGACGGGATGTCGCAAGAAGAAGCGCGCCGTCGCTTCGGCCCAGGGCGTGACATCGAAGATGGTATCTTCGCAGACGCCGGACATGTGGTCGGCGGTGACGTTACGCACGGTGTTGCCACAGGCCTCTCGGGTGGTGAGGCCGACGTTCGCCATCATGCGCAGAACGTGGGCGACTTCCTCCAGCTTCACATAGTGGAACTGGACGTCTTGCCGAGTAGTAATGTGGCCGACGTTACGCGGCGTGTAGTCCTTCGCTACATCCCCGAGGATATCGAGCTGATCGGCGCTCACGGTGCCATGCGGCAGCTTGACGCGGATCATCTGCGCGTCGTCTTGGCGCTGGCCATAGATGCCGTGCTGGAGGCGGAAGGGCCGGAAGTCGTCGCCCAGACCGCCACCTTCAATGAAGGCGTTCGCCTCCTTCTCGAAGTTGTCGATCTCGTTCTTGACGAGCGGCTCTAGGTCGAATGTGAGTTCTTGACGGCTGACCATGGCGCGCCTCCTTCCGAGGCAAACAGAATAGCGTATTGAAATAGTACCCGCGCGTACCGAAGATGTCAACCAAAGTTGAGCAAGTTACTCAACAACTCATCGGCCCAACGTTTCAACTGTCGGTGCTCTTGAATGTGGCGCATTCGGAAGGCTGCGAGCGTGAGCGCCAGAGCTGCCTGGCAAAGACGGCCATTCCGCGCCTTTGCTGGCACTCTTCACGGCGGGGCTCGGTTGATTGAAGCGCGCTTGTAGTGATACGCTCGACAAAATCCGCTCTATCGCTC
>JBKKBW010000392.1:0-1219 GCA_046713635.1 Dehalococcoidia bacterium | reverse complement strand
GAGCAGTGGCGCATCGATCGCTTTGTACGCGTCGCCGGTGGTCGGCGCCGACGGCTGGAGCTTGCGCTCGATACCGTGCAGCCCGCCGGCGAGCGTCGCGGCGAAGCCGAGGTAGGCGTTGACGTCGGCGCCGGGGACGCGCGTCTCGATGCGCGTCGCATTCGGCGAGCCGGCGATCACGCGCAACGCGGCCGTGCGATTCTCGAAGCCCCAGGTGACAGCCGTCGGCGCCCAGCTCCCGACGACGAATCTCTTGTACGAGTTGACGTTCGGCGCGTACATCAGCATGAGCTCCGGCATCGTCGCCATGACGCCGGCAGCATACGAGCGCAGCACGTCGGACCCACCGTGTTGCGCACCCGCGCCATGTGGCGCGTCGGCGTCATAGAAGACGTTGCTGCCGCCGTCGAGCGACCAGAGGCTCTGATGGAGGTGGCCGCTACAGCCATCGATGCGGTAGTCGTACTTCGCCATGAACGTGGGCACAACGCCGTGCTGCGCAGTGATCTCCTTGGAGCCGCTCTTGAACAGCATCGCGCAGTCGGCGGCAGCGACGGCGTCGCCGTACCGGATGTTCATCTCATACATGCCTTCGCCGTGCTCACGGTTGTAGCCTTCGACGGGCACGCCATACTCGACCATCATCTTGCAGACGTGGCCGACAACATCATCGTCGATCGTGGCGTGGTGGATGCTGTAGCAGTTGAGACCGGGGTTAAGCACTTCGAGATCGGTGTAGCGCTTCGCGCGCAGGCTCTGCTGATCTTCGCGGAAGAGACGCACCTCGTACTCGGCGGCGGTCTTGGGCCGGTAGCCCATCGATCTGGCGCGCGCGACGACCCGCTGGAGGACCTGCCGGGGCGAGACTGACAGCTGTTCGCCGGACTCCGTCGCGTAGTCACAGACGACGGCGGCGACCCCTTCCTCCCAGGGAACGACGCGGAACGTGGCGAGATCGGGGCGCATGACGATGTCGGCGAAGCCGGTGTCTGCGCTGCCGATGGCTAGCCCGGGAATGACCTGCTCAGCGATGTCCCAGCCGAAGATGACTTCGCACTGCGGGAAGCCCGAGCCGCGACAGCCTTCGAGGAACTGCTCAGCGAGAACGCGCTTGCCACGATAGACGCCATCCATGTCGGCGCCGCCGATCTTGACGACGCGGATAGCGCGGTCGCGGATGATTTTCTCGACTTGGTCAACGTCCATTGCTCCGCCTCCT
>JBKKBW010000391.1:0-4168 GCA_046713635.1 Dehalococcoidia bacterium | reverse complement strand
GAGCTTCCCGCCGGCGTGAATCAGCTCGTGCGCGTCGCGATTGCTCAACGCCGAAAGGTCGCCGTCGGCGACAAGATGGCAGGCCGTCACGGCAACAAGGGCGTCATTTCACGCATCTTGCCAATCGAAGACATGCCGCAGCTCGAAGACGGTACCCCAATCGACGTAATCCTCAATCCCATCGGTGTACCTAGCCGGATGAACGTCGGGCAGGTGCTGGAGACGCACCTCGGCTGGGCCGTTCACGAGCTGGGTTACCGCGCCGTGTCTCCGGTGTTCGATGGCGCGAGCCTAGAAGCAATCGAAGACTGTCTCGCGCGCGCATGGCTCGCTCGGCAGGCCGGCGCGCTCGAACCCGGCATTAACCTGGATCACGAACACCCGCACGGCGAAAATCTAAACTTGCCGGTCTTCCAAGAATGGGCGCGCAAGCAGGGATACGACGCGGCAGCATTGCTCGACGACACGCAGATCGGCGTCGCGACACGGGCATGTCTGGAACTCTGGCTGGAGAAGACCGGCGAAAAGAACGTGCGCAAATTGGACATACAGCACTTGCGCGATCGCTCCGACGTTGTCATGCGCAAGCGCAACATCGCGCCGCCGATCTACGGCAAGCAAACGCTGTATGACGGGCGCACCGGCGCGGCGTTCGATCAGCCGATCACGGTCGGCTACATCTACATCCTAAAGCTGGTGCACCTCGTCGAAGACAAGATTCACGCCCGCTCCACCGGCCCGTACTCACTCATCACACAGCAGCCTCTGGGTGGCAAGGCCCAGTTCGGTGGCCAGCGCTTCGGTGAAATGGAAGTCTGGGCGCTGGAAGCGTACGGCGCCGCGCATATCCTTCAGGAGTTGCTCACTGTCAAGAGCGACGACGTCGTCGGGCGCGTGAAAACGTACGAAGCGATCGTGAAGGGCGAGGACGTCCTGGAGCCAGGCATTCCGGAATCATTTAAGGTCCTCGTGAAAGAACTGCAGAGCCTCGGCCTATCAGTAGAAGTACTGAACGAGGATGAGGAGCGCGTGATGATTCCCGAAGAAGGCATCGACCCGCCACGCCTGGGAATCAACCTGGAAGGCATGGAGCGAGGAGAGGAGCTTATCATTGCTGGAGGTTAACAACTTTAATGCGATTAGGATCTCGCTCGCATCTCCGGAACAGATCCGGTCTTGGTCGTACGGAGAGGTAACCAAGCCAGAAACGATCAACTATCGAACGCTCAAGCCGGAGAAAGATGGTCTCTTCTGCGAAAAGATCTTCGGCCCGACCAAGGACTTCGAGTGCTACTGCGGTAAGTACAAGCGCGTCCGTTACAAGGGCATCGTCTGCGACAAATGTGGCGTCGAAGTTGCCCGCAGCAAAGTACGCCGCGAGCGCATGGCGCACATTGAGCTTGCCTCGCCGGTAAGCCACATCTGGTTCGTCAAGGGCACGCCAAGCCGGCTCGGCCTGCTGCTCGACATGTCGCCGCGCAGCTTGGAGCGCGTACTTTACTTCGCGCAGTACATCATCATAGAAGTCGACCAAGACGCCAAGCGCAAAGCGGCAGACAAGCTGCGCGCGGAAGCCGGTGAAGCTGCAACTGCCCGCGAAAAAGAAGTCGCTGACCAGGTGGGCGCGATCGAGAAGAAGCGCGATGGCGCCCTCGCTGACATTGAGAAGAAGCACGAGTCCGATCTCAATAAGATTGAAAACGACCGCGAAACGCGCGTCGACAACTTGATGCACCAGGCGCAAAACGCGGAAGCTGATCTCAAGGACAAAGAGCAGCACGGTCGCAAGGCGCGCCGCAACATCTCCATCGGCGACACAGTGCTCGTCGAACGCAGTCAGGAGATCGTGAAGGACGACTGGAAGCAGATCAAGCCAACGGTGCAGCAGGCCGTCGCTGCAGTAGAGGACGAGCTGAAGCAGCGCAAGGCCGACGTCGACCTGACCGCTGACGCAGCCGCCCAACAGATCCGTGACTCATCCTTCACCGAGCTCGAACCACTCCAGGAGCAGCTGACCTCCCAGCGCGAAGCAGTCATGGCCGAGTACCAGACCAAGATCGAGGAGCTCGAGGAACTGCATGACCCGATCGACGAAGACAAGGTCACACTCCTTACAGAAGCGCAGTACCGCGAGTACAAGGAGCGCTTTGGGAACATCTTCTCGGCTGGCATGGGCGCCGAAGCCATCCTGCAGATCCTGAACCGCGTTGAGGTAGACGTCCTCCGGCTAAAGCTGCACGAGGAGATCGCATCCACCAGCGGACAGCGGCGCAAGAAGGCGACCAAGCGTCTGCGCGTCGTGGAGGCCCTGCGTCGCAGCGGCAACAAGCCCACCTGGATGGTCTTTAGCGTCCTCCCAGTCCTGCCGCCTGACCTGCGGCCAATGGTCCAACTCGACGGCGGCCGCTTCGCCACCAGCGACTTGAACGACCTCTACCGCCGCGTAATCAACCGCAACAACCGCCTGAAGAGGCTGATGGAACTCGGCGCGCCTGAGATCATCATTCGAAACGAAAAGCGCATGCTGCAGGAAGCCGTCGATTCGCTCATCGACAACGGTCGACGCGGTCGCGCCGTGTCCGGCTCGGGCAACCACAAACTGAAGAGCCTTTCGGACATGCTTAAGGGCAAGCAGGGCCGCTTCCGTCAGAACCTGCTTGGTAAGCGCGTCGACTACTCCGGCCGCTCCGTCATCGTCGTCGGGCCGGAGCTCAAGCTACACCAGTGTGGTCTGCCGAAGCGCATGGCCCTTGAGCTGTTCAAACCGTTCGTGATGCATGCGCTCGTCTCGCAGGGGATGGCTCACAACATAAAGAGCGCCAAGCGCATCGTCGAACGCGCGCGACCAGAGGTCTGGGACGTCCTGGACGAAGTGATAACTGCGCGACCGGTGCTGCTGAACCGCGCCCCTACACTTCACCGGCTGGGCATTCAGGCCTTCGAGCCGGTACTCATCGAAGGCAGCGCGATCCAGCTTCACCCGCTGGTATGCGCGGCGTTCAACGCAGACTTCGACGGCGACCACATGGCCCTTCATGTGACTCTATCGCGCGAAGCCGTAGCAGAGGCGCGCCAGATCATGCTTTCCACGCGAAACATGCTCTCGCCGGGTTCCGGCGAGCCAGTCATCGCGCCGACGCTCGACATGGTGCTCGGCTGCTACTACCTGACCTTGCAGCGTCCGGGCTCCGAGGGTGAGTACAACGAAGGCAAGGATGGCAAGCCCGCCCAGGGTGTCTACGGCAGCTTCCGCGAAGCGGAGCTCGCCGCCGATCTCGGTCTCGTCCACCTGCACGCGACGATCAAGGTGCGCGATGTGCGCACGAACAACGAGTTCATCCAGACCACCGTCGGTCGCATTATTTTTAACGACGTGCTGCCAGAGGAGCTGGGTTTCTACAACGAGACGATGGACCGTAAAGCGCTCAAGAATGTCGTCGCGGCCTCTTTCCACAGGCTCGGCAACGAAGCAACGTCCGACGTTGTCGATTCCATCAAGCGCGTCGGCTTCCAATACGCGACGCGCTCCGGCATCACCATCGCGATCTCAGACCTCCGTCCTCCAGAGGGTAAGCAGGGCCTGATCGACGAAGCCGAACACAAAATATCCGATGTGGAAGAACAGTTCGAGATGGGACTCATCACGGAGCAGGAACGTTACGACGCCTCGATCTCCATCTGGAGCCGCACCACGGACGATGTCCAGAATGCCCTCGAAGACCAGCTTGATCGTTTCGGCTCGGTCTACATGATGGCGTCCAGCGGCGCCAAAGGTAACATCGCCCAGATCAGGCAGATGGCCGGCATGCGCGGACTGATGACCGACCCATCCGGGCGGATTATCGACCTGCCTATTCGCAGTAGCTTCCGCGAAGGCCTCAGCGTGCTGGAGTACTTCATCTCTACGCACGGCGCCCGCAAGGGCCTTGCCGACACCGCGCTCCGAACGGCGGACAGCGGCTACCTCACCCGCCGCCTCATTGACGTCGCGCAGGACGTCATTATCGAAGAGGAAGACTGCGGCACGACAGCCGGTGTGTGGCTCACCCGTCCCTCCGACGAGACGGTGCTTGCGCCATTCGGCGGGCGCGTCGTCGGACGCTGGGCGGCGTCCGACATCATCGACCCCAAGACGAACGAAGTCGTCGTCCTACGCGGCGAGCAAATC
>JBKKBW010000390.1:0-1495 GCA_046713635.1 Dehalococcoidia bacterium | reverse complement strand
CGCCGGGCCCTGCCCGGCTATCAGGCGTACACGATCGCGCACGCCACTGACGACGAATGGAACACTATTGTCCAGGATCGTCCAGAGGAGGAAGATATGTCCGCTATCGACGAGCTGCGCCGCACTGACGCCGTGGCGGCACTCCTGCTCCAAGCCGCGGGTTTCGCGCTCCGCGGCAAGGCCCTGCCGGGCGATCTGCGTGCGCAGCTCCTCTATCTGCTGAGCTGAGGTTCTGGCGGCGGGGCCAGATAGTTTGAATGCTGGCGGCTAGCAGCCGCAGTGCCGGAGTGCTACAGCTCGTCGAGCAGCCCTGCAACGTACTGGAGGATCAACGCCGCATCGATGGCGTTTATCTGGCCGTCGTTGTTCACGTCGGCGTTCTCAGGACACGGCACCGAGTCGATGAGACCGGCGTCCAACTGCAAGATGAGCGCAGCGTCGACCGCACTGACCTCGCCGTCACAGCTCGCATCTCCCACCAGCACCGCCTGTTCGACGCAAAGGATCGTCCCGTGTTCGACCGCAGCGCTGATCGGCTGAGGGTCGCCTGATGTTCCGTCCGCAAGGACATGGACCGTAATCTGCAGCGCGCTCGCGCCTTCGGCAAGACAACGGAATGCAAGCGAGGCCAGGTCCCTGTTTCCCGTCAGCCCGCCAGAACCGATCGCCCCTACGGCGCGGACGGTGTTGGCGCCGTACGTCGCATTGCAAATGCCGCCAGAAAGCCCGCTGCAGCTCGTTGGCTCAACGATGCTTGCCTCGTAGTCAATATCGATCGTCCAGGAGCCCAGACCAGGGAGCGCCATGTTGCGCGACTGGAGCGTTACGGCTCCTACCTGCTCAACCGCCTGCGTAAGCGATCCGACGCGGACAGCGGCCACTTCTCCCGAAACGTCGGGTTCTGCACGCGCGTCGCCCCGCGACCATGCAGCAAGCGTGAGCAGCACTGCGAGAACAAGGAACGTGGTAGGCAAGCGCACCCACTTAGCGTACCAGATCGGTCGCGCCTCAGACACGTGCGGCTTCACGGCTGTCCTCGCGGGCCCTTCCGGCCGCTACGCGGGCAGTTCATCGATGAGTCCCGCGTCGTACTGAAGAACGAGCGCCGCATCCAGCGCATCTACACGTCCATCGCCGTTGGCATCCGCGCTGCCCTGACAGGGGAGGTTGTTCAACAGTCCTGCAGCAAGCTGCAGGATCCCCAATGCGTCCAGCGATCCCACCCGTCCGTCGCAGTTTGCATCGCCCGTCTCGTCGGCCACTGGCGTCGGTGTGCGTGTCGGCGTACGCGTGAACGTCGGTGTGCGTGTCGGCGTGTCCGTTGCTTGCGGCAGCGGCGGCGTCGCCGTTGGTACCATGGGCGTTGGCGTGCCCGGCTGCGTAGCAGTCGGCATCGCCGTGCTCGTCACCGTCGCTGTTGCCGTGTTCGCAGGCGTCGCAGTCGCGGTCGCCGTCGTCGCGGCAGATGGCGTGCTCGTGGACGTCGGAGTTTGGG
>JBKKBW010000389.1:0-4297 GCA_046713635.1 Dehalococcoidia bacterium | reverse complement strand
ACTGGGAGCAGTGGTTCCCGGGGGAGTTCATCACCGAGAGCTTCCCCGGCCAGTTCCGGAACTGGTTCTACGCCCTGCTCGCAATGAGCACGGTCTTAGAGAATCGAGAGCCGATGCAGACCGTGCTCGGCCATGGTCTCGTCCGCGACGAGCACGGCGAAGAGATGCACAAGAGCAAGGGCAACGCGATCTGGTTCGACGAAGCCGCCGACAAGATGGGCGTCGACCCGATGCGCTGGCTCTTCATGCGCCAAAACCCGGCGCACAACGTCAACTTCGGCTGGACCGCCGGCGACGAGGTCCGCCGCTCGCTCATCCTCACGCTCTGGAACACCTACGCGTTCTTCGTCTCCTACGCCAACGTCGATGGCTGGCGACCGGGTGGGGTCAAGGGTCAGGGGTCAGGGGTCAAGGCGAACGAGCTCGACCGCTGGCTACTGTCCGAACTTAATCACCTCGTGGCGGACGTGACGGCGTCGCTCGACAACTACGACACGCTGAATCCGACACGCCGCATCGAGTCGTTCGTGGAAGACCTCTCGAACTGGTACGTGCGACGCAGCCGCAGGCGCTTCTGGAAGTCGGAAGATGATGCGGACAAGCAGTCAGCGTACGAAACGCTCTACGAGACGCTCGTCACGCTTAGCAAGCTCATCGCGCCGTTCATGCCGTTTGTCGCGGAGGAGCTGTACCAGAACCTCGTGCGGGCGAACGACACCTCAGGGTCCTCATCGATTCACCTCTGCGACTGGCCACAGGCGCAAGCCTCGGTCATCGATACCGTCCTGAACGACGAAGTACGTCTTGTCATGCGACTCGCCTCGCTCGGGCGGTCGGCGCGCAGTAAGGCGCAGATCAAGGTGCGACAGCCCGTGCCGCGCATGTTCGTCAAGGTGCGCTCGCAGATGGAGCAGGACGCCCTGCCCCGCATGGCCGCGCAGCTCCAGGACGAGCTGAACGTCCGCGAAGTCGTCCCCATCCGCGACGAGTCCGGCTTCCTGAACTACGACATCAAGCCGAACCTGCCCGTCCTTGGCCCGAAGTACGGGGCCGATGTCGGCAAAATACGCCAGGCGCTCGCCGAGCAGGACCCGAACGCCGTCGCAGCGTCGATCGCGCAGGGCCACAACGTGGAGGCCGCCGGCTTCACGCTCGAACCGTCCGAGGTGCTCGTCAACACCGTCGAGAAAGAGGGCTTTGCGTCCGCGCAGGAGGCCGGCTACGTCGTCGTCCTCGACACGGAGATTAGCGACGAGCTTCGCGACGAGGGCCTCGCCCGCGAGATCGTCCACCGCATCCAGAACATGCGCAAGGACGCCGGCTTCGACATCTCCGACCGCATCACCACCTACTGGCAGTCGGGCCTAGAAGTCCGCCGCGTCCTCCGCGCGCACGAGCGGTACGTCAAGGATGAGACGCTCTCGCTCCAGGTCGTCGAAGGCGAGCCGCCGCCAAGCGCACACACCGAAACGCAGTCCGTCGATGGCCACGACGTGACGCTGGGAGTGAAGAAGAATAATGCCTAGCCAACGAGATCGCATCAAGCTAACCGAAGACGAACTGCGCGACTACCTGGCATCGGCGCGCGTCATCACCATCAACAGCATCGGACCCGACGGCGTGCCCCATCCGATCCCGATGTTCTACGGCATCGAGGCGGATGGCGCGATCGTCATGACGACGTACAGGAAGAGCCAGAAGATTCTGAACCTGCGACGCGACCCGCGCTGTAGCGTCCTCGTCGACGACGGCGCGAAGTACTTCGAGCTGCGCGGCGCCGTGTTCTACGGCACAGCCGAACTGATAGACGACACCGACGCCGTCATGGCAATACTCGCCGCCGTCGCCGTCCGTCAGGGCGAGGCCCATGACGAGTCAGACGCGGCACTCGCGGGCCGCCGCCGCATCGCCGAGAAGCGCGCCGGCATCCGTGTCCGGCCGCAGCGCATCGTCTCCTGGGACCACCGCAAGCTGGTGTAGGGTCAGGCGGCCGCTGCAGGCGGTGCCTTCGAACGAGTGCGAATGGGCGTTATGGTTGCAGGCGGCTGTGCGTGGTCATCCGTCATCTCATCCCACATCGTCAGCACGGCAACGGGCCAGCTGAACACTTCGCGGAAGATCAGCGCTTGCGTCTGCACGTGAAACCGTATCATTTGTTCGAGCAGCATGGTTACGGCCTTCCTTTCCAGGGAGATCGTAACGAGGACCGTGCGGTAGTAACTGTTCACACCGGAAGCTTAGAGCGCTTCAAATGTGTGACAATCTCACTACCGCACCTACTCCGGAATCGACTCCAGGATCTCGAGGAAACGTTCGAACCGTTCTGGCGTCAGGCCGCGGTCAGTCAATGCCATGTAGGAGAGAGCGTCCGTGTCCCAAGTCACGAAAAGCACCTCGTCATTGCTGCGTTGGTAACCCATCTGCCCGGCCCGATCACCCACTGCGACAGGCGTCTCCCCAGCCCAATCCTTCGCGGTGACAGTGGTCTCGCGCGGCTGGGCGTTAGAGGGCAGACGTCGCCACTGGATCAGGGTTAGATTGTCGTCGGGCCCTTCATATGACACCTGAACTGCTCTTACCGACTCAGGACATCCCATGTAGCCATCGATCAACACTCGCTCAGGCTCCGGCAGTTCATCCGGGAGTCGTATCCAGTCAGCCAGTTGACGTGCCTCCTCGAGTGGGATTGGAGTGACTTGAAACGTTGTTGGATCGATGCGTAGACAATCCGCCGGCTCGTCCCCGTCACCACCACCACCACCACACGCGATCGCGACGGCTGTCGCCAGCACGATTGCCGCCAGACCGATGCCACGCCGCCTGCTCATTCCGGTATCGACTCCAGGATCTCCAAAAACCGCTCTTCCGTCAGGCCGCCGTCCAGGAACGTGTAGGCCGAATAGCCGCGCTCTTGATCCGTCCAATGGAACGCGACTAGCTGCCTTCCATCATCACCTGTCCTTCTAAAGACGCGCCCCTCCATGTCGTTGAAGTGAAACGGCTCGCTGTCGACCACAGTCCCGAAACCACCACCCTGTTCCTCAAGCGTGAACGAGTAGCCCGGTCCCGAAAATGCGAGCACCAAACCGCGGATTCGCTCGTCAGGACAGCCGGGATCGGCGTCAATCGCAATGCCCGTCAACGAGACACCCTCGGGCAGCTCGTCCGGCACCCCGACCCCAAACTGCGATCGACGGCGCGCTTCCTCGAGCGTTGTCGTGGGTAACGCCTGGTTACTACTTGTTGCGAACGCGGCGAGGTCTTCCGTTTCGAGCGTGCACGGCTGTGACCGATCGTCCCCACCATCACAGGCGGCGAGCGCGACGCCCATGGCCACCACGAGTGCTCCCAGGCCAATGCCTCGCCACATGACGCTGCTATTGTACCGCTGGCGGGTTCCCCTTCCCTTTAGAGCCTGCCCTGAGCTTGCCGAAGGGGAAGGGGCTTGGGGTTAGGTCGGAGGAGCCACGGCTCAGCATCCGCACGACCCACGCGTTGGCCGCGTACAGCACCGCTAGCGCGACGCCAACGCCTGCGCCCACCATCGCGCCCGCAGCGAGGTGCACGACGATCAGGCCTGTCGCTATCGCCGCGCGCGATTGGTAGTCGCCGAACTCCAGCTCGCTACCGCGCGCCACCGCGAGCAGCACGTGCGTCCCTTCCGCCAGCCCGAACGTCACGACGCCCACGACCGCGCCCGGAAGGACGAGCGCCAGAGCCATCGGGATACGCTGCTGGGCAAGGTACGCAAGGCTGAGCGCCGAGACGGTGATCACAGGTATCGACACGGTGAACAGGATCGGCGGCGTCAGCTCCGCAAACTCCGCCCAGAGTCCGATCGCGATCGCGACGACGGGCGCAACAACCAGTCCAAGCACGGGACGGATGGTTGTAGCTGCGGGTTTCATCCCGCAGGGCCGTTAGCAGCAGCCTTCGTGGCGACGTCCTCCAGCATCGCGTCAAGCGCGTCGGCGGCTAGCCAGCGGCCGCGCAGCATGACGCCACCGCGCCGCGCGGCATTCGAGACGTCATCCAGTGGATTCGCCTCGCAGAGGATCAGGTCGGCGCGTAAACCCGGCGCGATCGTGCCGAACTCGTCTCCCGCCTCGAGGAACTCCGCCGCGTCCCGGGTGCCCGCCCGGATCGCCTCGTACGGCGTTAGGCCCGCCTGCACCAGCAGCGCCAGCTCATCGTGGGCAGAGAAGCCCGGGATCACGAACGGGTTCGGCGTGTCGCCGCCCAGCAGCAGCCGCGCACCGGCATCGCGCAACGAGCGCACAAGTTGCTCTCGTAACTC
>JBKKBW010000388.1:0-4382 GCA_046713635.1 Dehalococcoidia bacterium | reverse complement strand
CGTGTAACGAGCCATACTACGGGGCCGCGCAGAAAGACACCACGTCGTGGAAGATCGAGGAGCTGACAAGGTTCGACGGGCGCGTGGACGACTTCTGGAACGAAGCGGCGTCCCAGTTCGACTTCATCATTGCGCGCCAACACGACCTCTTGAACTGGCGCTACTGCGATCCCCGCGGTGGGCAGTTTGCGGTCAGGGCTGCAGAGGAGGACGGCCGTTTGCTCGGCTACGCGGTGCTTCGCGTGACCACTGGCCTCGGGTACATCGCGGACCTGATGGCCTTGCCGGGCCGGAAGGATGTCGCGCAGTCGTTGGTGGTCGACGCACTGGGCTACTTCCGAGGGCGAGGCGTACCGTCGGTGCAGACCTGGTGCCCCGCGCTGCACCCGTACCGGAACGTGCTGACATCGCTCGGCTTTGTGAACAAGACTAGGACTCTCCATCTGGGCTGGGTGGCGTTTGCAGACAAGCCTGGCCTGACCGTGCTGAGCAATAAGATGCTCACCCTTCATTTGATGCCTGGCGACACCGATCTGGTGTGAGGGATCTGCGATAATATGGGCGACCGCGCAAGCCGGCCAACATAAGAAGGAGCGCTGCCATGACGACGTTTAGCACCATAGGAAAGCCAATCATCCGGCTGGAAGGCTCACATAAGGTGACTGGCCAGTCGACGTACGCGGCGGACGTGCAGCTCCCTGACATGCTGCACGCGAAGCTGCTACGTAGCCCGTACGCCCACGCACGCATCACAAGAATCGACGCGACGAAGGCGCTGGCGCTCGATGGAGTCGTGCGTGTCGTGACAGCAGCCGACCTACCGAAACCAGACCCTAGACGCGCATCGAATCGTGGCTACGTGTTGTTGGCGGACGAGGAAGCCGTCTTTTTCGGGCAACCGGTCGCAGCCGTGCTAGCGGAGGACGCCTCGACGGCAGAGGAAGCGCTCGAGCTGATCGTCGTCGAATACGAAGAGCTGCCTGCGGTACTCGACCCGATCGCGGCGATGGAAGAATCGTCGCCGCTGGCGCGACACGGCACGTCGGAGGTCGATCGCTCCGAGCAGCGCGGGCACGCGAGCGTCGAGGTCGACGAATCGGCGCAGACGAAGCCGAGCAACATCTCATCGCAAGCGAAGTTCAGCCGCGGCGACATCGCGGCCGGTTTCGCCGAAGCAGACGTCGTCGTCGAGAAGACGTGGCGGAGCGGGATGATGCATCAGGGGTACATCGAGCCGCACGCGACGGTCGCCCAGTATGACGCAGCGAGCGGCGAGCTTACAGTGTGGACTGCGACGCAGGGACAGTTCTTCGTACGCGACCAGATTTCGATGATCCTGCAAATGCCGGAGACGAAGATTAGGGTGATCGGCATGGAGCTTGGTGGTGGTTTCGGAGGGAAGATCTCTCTGAACCAACCGCTGGTTGCCATGCTATCGCGGCTCGCCGGCCGGACGGTGAAACACATCTTTTCTCGCAACGAGGACCTCGTGGGCGCGACGCCTTCGCCGCAGTGCGTTGTCGAGCTGAAGACGGGCATGAAGAAGGACGGCGCGGTGACGGCGATACAGGCGAAGGTCGTCTACGACAGCGGCGCCTACCCGGGCGCGCCCGCGGTTGTAGGCGGCATCCTGATCGGCGGGTACTACAACTTCCCAAATCTGGAGATCGAAGCGTACGAAGTGCTGACGAACAAGGTGAGCGTTGGCGCGATCCGCGCACCGGGTGCGCACAACGTAACGTTCGCGATCGAAAGCCACATGAACATGATGGCGAAGGAAGCCGGACTCGACCCGCTGGAAGTGCGGCTGAAGAACTGCGTCGGCAAAGGCGACGAGATGCCGAGCAAGATCGCGTACCCAAGTATCGGCATGAGGGAGTGCCTGGAGGCTGTGCGGGAGAGCGATGTCTGGAAATCGCGGGCGGACACCCGCCCGTCCGAGCGCGGCAAGAACGGTTCCAACGGGAAGAGGCGAGGCATTGGCATGGCGGCGGGCGGCTGGCTGGGAGGCCTGCAGCCTGCGAGCGCATGCGTGGAGCTGAACGGTGACGGCACGATCACTGTCGTCGTCGGCTCAAACGACATCACCGGCACGAACACATCGTTCGCGCAGATCGCAGCCGAAGAGCTGGGCGTGCCGCTGGACAGGATCAACGTCGTCACGGGCGATACGAAAACCGCTCCGTTCGCAGGGATGAGCGCGGGCAGTAAGACGCTCTTCACCGTCGGCCGAGCAGTCAAGATGGCCGCGGAGGACGCGCGCAAGCAGATGTTCTCCGTTGCCTCAGAGCGGCTGGAAGCGAACCCGGACGACATGGAATCAGTCGACAACGAGATCCGCGTGAAGGGCTCGCCTGACAAGTCGATCCCGCTGCGGCGTCTAGCCGGCATGACGACAGGCTTCGGAGCACTCTTTCCACCCATCGTCGGACGGGGCGCGATCACGGCGCGCAGCCAAGCGCCAGGCTTCACGGCGCAGGCTTGCGAGGTCGAGGTCGACGAAGACACCGGCGAAGTCACCGTGCTGCGCTGGTTCAGCGCGCAGGATGCCGGCCTGGCGATCAATCCGCTCAACGTCGAAGGACAGATCCAGGGCGGCTCGACGCAGGGCATCGGTATCGCGTTGTGGGAAGAGATGATCTACGACGACGCCGGGCGGCTGCGCAACCCGAGCTTCCTGGACTACCGCCTACCGACCGCGATGGACGTTCCGAACATCGAGACGAAGATCGTCGAGGTGCCATCGGACGACGGGCCGTACGGCGCGCGCGGAGTAGGTGAGCCATCGATTATCCCGGGCGCAGCGGCCGTCGCGAACGCCATCGAAGACGCGATCGGGGTGCGCGTGACGGAAGCGCCGATCACGCCGGAGCGCGTGCTGCGGGCGCTGGGCAAGATATAGGCCATGCTTAGCTGGCTGGGAGGCTTGGTGTTGCGACGCGCGATCCGGCGCATCAATGCCGGTGACATCGGGCCGATGCTCAGTAGCTACGCGGAGGACGCGGTGCTCATCTTCCCTGGCCAGAACTCATGGGCAGGTGAGCATCGCGGTAAAGACGCGATCGAAGCGTTCTTGCGGCGCTTCGTGCGTGTCGGCATGCAGTTCGAAGCGCACCAGATCGTAGTAAGCGGCTGGCCTTGGAACGCAACCATTTGGGTGCGGTTCAGCGACTGTGCAAAGGGGCCTGACGGCGCGGTGGTCTACGAGAATCGCGGGGTCATCTGTGCGCATACCCGCTGGGGCAAGATCACGCTGCAGGAAGACTTCGAGGACACGGAGAAGGTGGCGGAGTTCGACAAGTGGCTGGCTGAGCACTCGCCTGAAGTCGCAACGTTCGCTGCAGCAGGGAGTTAGCCATGGCGAAGATTACAGGGCTCACGTTCATCATGCCGGTACGCGACTTGGAGAAGGCGGTGAAGTTCTACTGCGATGCTTTCGGGGTCGAGGAGACGTATCGCGGCGACCGAATTGTCTTCGTCGGGCAGCCTGGCTCCGACTCAGCAATCGGTATCCTGCTCGACCCGCAGCGCGCCGGCCAGGGTCCGCAGCACGTCGGGCCGCACGTCGATCATGCGATAGCGCCTGACGAGGCAGTGCGGGACGTCGAGCGAGCGGGCGGCAGGGTGCTCGAACGCGGGGAGCACGCGCCGGATGTGCCCTGGGCGCGCGTCACGGACCCGGACGGCAACGAGTTCGAGATCTAGGCGGTTCTCTATTGGCGACTCAGGGCACCTTCGTTCTAGCCGACATCGGCGGCTATACCTCTTTTCTGACTGACGTCGGGATTGAGCACGGCAAGGAGATAACCACCTATCTATTCAACTCGCTTCTCAAGTGCAATCACGGCCACTGGAAGGTTGCGAACATCGAAGGGGACTGCGTGTTCTTCTACCGGACGGGCCGCGAAGACCCGGAGGAGTTGGCCGACCACGTTGGAAAGTTGTACGAAGACTTTCTCCGCGGGACGATCGAGATCGCCCGCCGCGCCTCGTGCCCCTGCGGCGCCTGCACTCGCACCAATGACCTGCGGCTCAAGTTCATCGTCCACACTGGGGAGTTCGATACGCAGAAGATCGGCGGGCGCACGGAGCTGATCGGATCGGATGTGGTACGAGCGCACCGGCTACTGAAGAACAGCGCGCCGTACACGGAGTACGTCCTTTCTACGAACGGCTACTCGTCGCTCGAAGGCGTTACCGATCTACCTCGCGCAGCGGGCAATGACACCTACGACGACGTGGGAGGCGTTGACTACGTTTGCCTCGATCTCGACCCATGGCGAGCCCGGTTCCTGGAGAGCCTGGAGTTCTACGTTGACGAAACAAATTCGCAGGTACCCGTCAGAGGTCGGATAGACGCGCCACCCTACGTGGTCTGGGAG
>JBKKBW010000387.1:0-5310 GCA_046713635.1 Dehalococcoidia bacterium | reverse complement strand
TCCATAAGGGCCAGGCGACACCGGTTGGCACCAAGTCGCCCAGGAGCCTCTACGCAGCTGCTCTGGCGACATACGAGAAAGGCGACCAGTACGATCACTCGTCGGCAGAGGGCTTCATCAAGATCTGGGGCCTGCCCGTTCGGGTCCAGGCCGAAGCCCAACTGCTGGCGCAAGGCGAGGATTCGCTCCGCATCGCTGCGCCCGATGCGACTGAGCAGGGCGCTCAGTAGAGCATCTCCAGTCATGGGGGCTTGTGTTGTCAGACGTTCCCCTGGTCACGGAGGGCGCAAAGCAGCTCGGCATCGACCTGAGCGAACAGCAGCTCGACCGCTTTGCCCGCTACATGGAACTCCTCCTGGAGTGGTCGCAGCGCGTCAGTCTGACGGCGGTGAAGGACGCGGACGGGATCCAGCGACGGCATTTCCTGGAGTCCATAGCGCTAGTACGCGTACTGCTCGACCATGGCACCTCGTTGGAGGGACGCTCGCTGATCGATATCGGCAGCGGCGCTGGCGTGCCAGGGATCCCGCTCAAGATCGTGGAGCCGAGTCTGCAGATCGCGCTCGTCGAAGCGACGCGGCGCAAATCGGAGTTCCTCGAAGCAGTCGTGGCAGATCTCGATCTGACCGGCGTCGAGATCGTTACCAAGCGCGCAGAAGAGGCAGGGCACGACTCCCGTTACCGCAGCGCGTTCGACTTTGCGACGGCGAAAGCGCTCGCTCCGCTGCGAACGCTCGCCGAGCTTACGCTGCCATTCGTTCGAATGGGCGGTCTTGTTGTCGCCCCGAAGGGCAAGGAAGCGGAAGGCGAGGTGAAGGACGCGCAGACGGCGCTAGAAACGCTGAAGGGCGGGGTGCGCGCGGTAGAGCTCATTCCGCTAGCCCAGCCAGAGCAATACGTCGTATTGATCGACAAGGAGTTACCCACGCCGGCGCAGTTTCCTCGGCGGCCCGGGATGCCTGCGAAGCGGCCCCTATAGTGCGCTAGAACGTTATGTCGATGACATATGCGCCTTTACCACCTCATCCACCGGCCATATACTGCGACAGCGCAGGTACTGCGACGCGCAGGAGGCGCGCCCGGCTATGATGCTACCCCGCGACTCTCGATTGGACTTCAGCGTCCTTGTCGATCGTCTTCTTCGGCTGGTGAAGCTCGACACGACCGTCTTCGAGGACGTACGCGAGGACGCCGCTGCCACGGTGCCTGCGATCTGCGTCGTCATAGTCGCCACGCTACTTGCGGGACTGGGGGGCTGGTTTTGGTGGCTGCTGCAGCCATTCGGCGACGAGAGCAGGGTCCTCGTCCAGTCGGTCGTTATGGGCACGCTGTTCTCCGTGGCGCTCTGGATCGTCTGGCTGTTAGTCAGCTGGGTAGTGCTGACGCAGCTCTTCCGTGAAGACGCTGACTGGCAACAGATGCTTCGCACAATGGGCGTAGCGTCAATTCCGCTAGCATTGTCGTTTGCCGTCTTCGTACCTGGGGTCGGGCTTGGCATCGGCTTGGCGTCGCTCGCCTTGCTATTCGGCCTCACTAGCATCGCCATCCAGGCGGTAACGTCCGCCGATCCGGCACGCGTGTTAGTCGCCAATGCGGCGGGCTTCGCTGTGTGGGCCACCGTCTTGGGCTTGCTGGTGACGTCGAACAACTATCTGGCGCCCGGCATCTTTCTCTTCGACTCGCCCGTCGAAGCTGCTGGCGGTGGACTTGCGAAGTTCTGCGAGGCGCTGATTTCGTAGCGGGTTCCGCTGCCGATCATCGGTCGGGGTTCCAGACTCGCTCTTGTATCATGAGCGGGCGCGATGTCTGCCATACTGACGGAACACGACCGCCGTGCGTACGAGCAGAACATCTGGAAGTCGTACGCGTTCACATTTCTCCATTCGTTCCAGCTCTGGTGGCCAATCTGGGTCATCTACCTAACAGACGAACGTGGCTTCTCGCTCACGCAAGTGAGCGTCCTGGAGGCGCTCTTCTGGATCGTCATCGTCTGCGCGGAGGTGCCGACGGGCATGGTTGCAGACCGGTTCGGCAGAAAGGTGTCTCTGCTGGCATCCTCCGCCTTTACAGGCGTCGCGATCCTTGTCTTTGGATTGGCGGCGAATTACCCGATTGTGCTGCTCTCCTACATCGTCTGGGGCATCGGCCTTACATTTCAGTCTGGAGCAGACTCTGCCTTGGTGTTCGAACGTCTCAAGGCGCTTGGACGAGAGCGGGACTATCAGCGTGTCGCGGGACTCGGCTGGGGCTTGTTCTCGCTGGGAGCCACCTGCGGTCTCCTGATCGGCGCACCAATTGCCGCGGCAACGGACCTCTCAACGCCCATCCTGCTCAGCGCAGGAATCACGTTCACGACCCTATTCGTGGCAGCTTCGATGAAAGAGCCCGATCTCCCACACGACGAAGAGCGTCTCACCTATCGCACTCTCGTGACGGAAAGCGTCCGAACGGCGTGGCGGTCGAGGCCGATTAGAGCCGTTCTCGTCCTAGCCGCGCTGCTGTTGGCGACGCCGAACGTTGCTGTGGTGTTCTCGCAGCCGTTCCTCGATCAGCACGGCGTATCGCTGGCGATGTTCGGTGTTTGGCAAGCACCAACTCGCCTGGCTGGCATGGTGGCCTCCGTACTCGCGTACCGGGTAAGCGGCGCGTTCGGGTTCCGTAAGACGTTCGTCGGTGCGTTTCTCACATTGGGCGGTGCCTATGCACTCCTCGGTGGCTGGGACTCTGTATATGCCTTTGTTGGGATTGGCATTGCGCTCATCATCATGAGCACACTACTCCCTGTCCTCGCGGACTACATCAATCAGCGCATCCCAAACAACCAGCGGGCAACGATCTTGTCGTTCAGGCAACTCCTCACCAGCATCACAATCGTGGCCATCCAGCCAGCTCAGGGCTTCATCGCTGACCGCTGGTCGCTGCAGGCGATGTTTTGGGCGACAGCAGCGTTCGTCTTCGTCGCTACGCCCCTGGCACTGTGGTACTGGCTTCGTGCGGACCGGGTGGCTGAGAAGGCGGCTGTTTCGGCACGAGAGGCCGAGCCGGCCCCAGCGAGTGGCTAGGCCACGGCACCCGTCTCCCGAAGCGACGCGATCGTCTGCGCGTCGTAGCCGATAGAGGCGAGAACGTCATCGGTCTGCTGGCCCGGTTTGGGCGAGACCGAACGCACGCTGCCCGGTGTCTCCGACAGCTTAGTCCCGATTCCGATCTGCTTGATCGGCGTTCCTTCATGGTCGATTTCGACGACCATGTTACGAGCCAGGTTTTGCGGGTCGCGAAGCGCTTCATCGAGCGAATAGACAGGCGCCGCGCAGATGTCCGTCTGCTTGAGAATCTCAAACCACTCGTCGCGCGGCTTGGATGCGAACTGATTTCGGAAGTGCGCAAAGATTTCGTCGCGCTTCGATGAGTCGTACTGGTGAGGAATGAAGTGCTCGCAGTCCAGCACTTTGCACAGGTTTGCGTAGAAGTGCGCCTCCAGGCTCCCCAGACTTATCCAGCCGCCATCTGCGCACTCGTAAACGTTGTAGTGAGGCACGCTGCCATTGAGCACGGTCGCGCCCCGCTCTGGTGCGCGACCCCCGGCAAAGTAACCACCGACCATCATGGTAAGGAGCGAGAGCACCCCATCTGACATCGCGATGTCAACGTACTGACCGCGACCCGTGCGCTCTCTGGCATGAAGAGCCAGGAGGATTCCATACGCGGCATGGAGCCCACCGCCCGCAAAGTCTGCAATCACATTCATCGGGATCGCCGGCGGTTGACCGGGCCAGCCCGTCATACCGAGCGCGCCTCCAACGGAGATGTAGTTGATGTCGTGGCCGACGACCTGGGCATATGGGCCAGTTTGCCCGTAGCCAGATAACGAGCAGGAGATAATCCGGGGGTTCTTCGCACTAAGGGTGTCGTGGTCAACGCCGAGCCGTTTGACAACGCCCGGGCGGAAGCCTTCGAGGACAACGTCGGCATCTATGGCCAGCTTGTAGAAAACTTCGCGAGCAGCGTCATCGCGCAGGTTAAGCACGATGCTGCGCTTGTTCCTCCGCAGAGCGTCGTACACGTCAGCACCGGAGCCTGCCTGGCCGGCGCGGGCGTCCGGCGGCGGTTCGATCAAGAGAACGTCTGCGCCCATGTCTGCGAGAAGCATAGAACAGTACGGGCCGGGCGCAAGGCGCGATAGATCGAGCACACGAATGTCGTCAAGCGGCAGCATTATTCCTCCAGAGAGACGGCGTCTTTCGTAGGCGCTGCGGCCGACCTACGCATCGGCGCGACGTTCAGTGCGCGTGCGGAACGCGCGGCGTTCCTCCTCGGTCTTGTTGGCGAAGTATTCCTTATTGAGCGGAATGAAGGCCTTCCACTCCTCCGGCACGTCATCCTCGTAGAAGATAGCACTGACCGGGCAGACGTGGACGCATGCCTCGCAATCGATGCAGATGTCCGGGTCGATGTAGAACTGCTGGTCATCGTCTGTTGTGTGGATGCAATCTACAGGACAGACGTCGACACACGTCGCGTCCTTAACTCCGATGCAGGGCTGCGTGATGATGTACGCCATCTTTATTCCTCGTTTGTGTCTGGCGTGGAAACCCTGAGTCCGGACGGTAACCGAACACCCGTCTTCTCCACGACAACATCCCCGTAGACGTGCGCCTGGCATGCCAGGCGAATCGGCTGCTGGAGCACGCCCTGTCCTCGTTCTTCGGCGAGGACCTTCACCTCGAATCGCCCGCGTTGCGAGAGCTGGTCCATGCCCTGAATAACGACGCACGCGCATGTGGTGCAGCGTCCTTCGCCACCACAGGTTGTTGGCCAATAGTAGCCGTGCTGCTGCGCCGCGCCCATGATCGTCTCACCCTCCGGGGCTTCAAATTCGACGTTCAGCGGGCGCAGTGTGACCTTGGGCATGATTTGGAAAGCGGCTGGCCGCTAAGCTTCGCTTACTTTAGCATATATTAGATTAGTAATCGGTGGATCTCGCCTCGCCAATGACTGGGCCGCTCTTCAATACGTGCGGTCTATCGCTCGAAAGGAACCTAGACTCATGGCTCGACGTAACGGCGCGGCGGAGGGCTTCGTCCCAGTCGCTGGGTACAGCATAACGCTACGGGCGCAGTACCAGAATAGGCCTGGCATGTTGGGACGAATTGCGACCACGATTGGCGAGGCTGGAGGCGATATCGGCGCCGTCGATCTTGTGCGCACGAATGCGTCGACCATCGTACGGGACATTACAGTCAGCGCCCGTGACAACGAGCACGGACGCGTCCTCATGGACGCTGTTCGAAGGCTGAAGGGCGTTACGAT
>JBKKBW010000386.1:0-1130 GCA_046713635.1 Dehalococcoidia bacterium | reverse complement strand
AATACCTGCTGCGCCGTATCGATTGTGGCCGCGAGCCCTGGCGGCGCGACGAGCACGAGCTTCTCGACACGCCCTGCGTACTCTAGCGCGAGAACGATGCTCGCGCCCGCGCCCATCGATCCGCCGCCGACGATGGCGCGGTCGATGCTGAGCGCGTCCAGAAGCGCGAGCATGTCGTTCGCGTGCGCCGACCAGGTGTAGTCGGCCTCGTTCTCCGTATAGTCCGACTGGCCGTGACCGCGCGCTTCGTAGGCGATCAGGCGGAAGCCACGATCGACCAGGCCGTCCATGTCCTCGCCAAACGCGCGAGAGCGATCGATGGAGCCCATTAGGCCGTGCAACCAGATGATGGCCGGGCCTTCGCCGGAGACTTCGTACCGTAGGCGGATTCCGTTGACATCGGCGAACTTCATCACCCGCCTCCGTTGATCAGTTGTTGCAGCTGCTCGCGAAAGCGGCTGCCGTCGAGGACAGCAGCCTTCGGCTGTGGACCGAGCTGATGGTGCCAGAACGCCGGAGCGGGTGGCGCATCATCCCACGTCACGCCGACGGGGTAGACCATGTACACGTCCCACGCTGGCGAACCCTCCGGCAGCCTTAGCGTCAGAGCGAACGGCCCAGAAAGCGCCTTTCGTCCGTCCCAGAACTGCATCGCGCGTCCGTCCTCGACGATACTGGAGCTCGCTCCAGCCGCGTCTGCGCTGTCGGCAGGCAGGATAGGCACCCAGGCTACGTACGCGCGCAATGACGGATCGTCGATCTGCGCTAGCACGTCGCGCTGCATGACAGATGCGCCTTCGCGACACGGGCCGCAGGTGGGCGAGACAAGCATGAGCACTCGCAGCTTGTCGACGTCCTCGTTGAACGCCGTCCGCAGCGCCTCGGCGCCTTCACCGAGCGAGATTACTCGCGCGGTCACAGATGCACGCTCAGTCCGCCGTCTACATACATGACCTGGCCCGTCACGTAGCCGCTCGCGTCAGACGCCAGATAAACGGCGAGCGGCGCGACGTCATCGCCGGTGCCGGGACGTTTCATGGGGATGAACCGCACGGTCTGGTTCGCGTCCGGCGACGGATCACCGAGCGCCGGTGAGTCCCCCATCCAGCCGAGCGCGATCGCGTTGACAG
>JBKKBW010000385.1:0-2794 GCA_046713635.1 Dehalococcoidia bacterium | reverse complement strand
ACGGTCAACGACTATCTGGCCAAGCGTGATGCTCAGTGGATGGCAGCCATCTACGATGCGCTTGGCCTGACGACGGGCATCCTGCAGCACGAAGCGTCATTTCTGTACTCTTCCGAGAAAACGAGCGAGCAGCTCGGCACGGAGCATCTGGTCCCCTGCACGCGCCAGGAAGCCTACGCTGCGGACATCACTTATGGCACAAACCATGAGTTCGGCTTCGACTACCTGCGCGACAACATGGCGCCCGATAGATCGCGCTGCGTTCAGCGGGAACTCCACTATGCAATCGTTGATGAGGTTGACAATATCCTTATCGATGAAGCGCGGACGCCGCTCATTATCAGCGGCCCTTCGGCGGAGGGTACCCAGACGTACGTCACCTTCGCCCGCTTGGTGCCACGTCTTGTCCAGGAAGAGGACTACACGGTTGACGTGAAGCAGCGTTCAGTCGCACTCACGGAGCCAGGTACGGAGAAGGTCGAGCGCATGCTTGGCTTGCAGAACCTCTATGCGACTGAGAACTATCGGCTCACTCGGTACCTGGAAGCCGCACTCAAGGCGCACGCGATCTATGGACGCGATCGCGAGTACGTCGTCAAGGATGGCGAAGTGATTATCGTCGACGAGTTCACTGGCCGCATGATGCCCGGCCGCCGTTGGTCGGACGGCCTCCATCAAGCAGTTGAGGCGAAGGAAGGCGTCAAAATTCAGCAGGAGTCGCTTACCTACGCAACCATCACACTGCAAAATTACTTCCGCATCTACGACAAGCTAGCCGGCATGACGGGAACCGCCCTCACTGAATCCGAAGAGTTCTTCAAGATATACAAGCTCGAGGTCGTCGTGATCCCGACCCACATGCCAATGGTCCGTGAGGATGAGACGGACCTCATTTACAGAAGCGAGAAGGCTAAGTTCGATGCCGTCGTCGAAGAAATAGAAGAAGTCTACGAAGAAAAGCGGCCCGTGCTTGTGGGTACGGTCTCTATAGAGAAGTCCGAGTACTTAGCCGAGCTCCTCAGACTCAAGGGCATCAAGCACAACGTTCTCAACGCCAAGCATCACGAGAAAGAAGCTTCTATCGTGGCGGAGGCAGGTCGTGAAGGCGCTGTCACCATCGCCACGAACATGGCTGGCCGTGGCACCGACATCATCCTTGGTGGCCGGCAAGAAGGCCGCGATCAGGATGAATGGCAGGCAGAGCACGAACGAGTTGTCGAGGCCGGTGGGCTGCATATTATTGGTACAGAGCGGCACGAGGCGCGCCGTATCGATAATCAGTTGCGGGGGCGCGCTGGACGTCAGGGTGACCCGGGCGGGTCGCGCTTCTTTGTCTCGCTGGAAGACGACATCATGCGCCGATTCGCGCCCGACTGGCTAGGCAACATGCTGGGTAAGCTGGGCTTGGAAGAAGATATGCCGATCGAGAGCAACATGGTCTCAAAGGCGATCGAGTCCTCGCAAACTAAGGTTGAAGGCCATAACTTCGACATCCGCAAACACCTCGTCGAGTATGACGACGTAATGAACACGCACCGTGACGTGATCTACAAGGAGCGCCAGAAGATACTCTCTGGCGCCGACCTCAAGGCGAACCTCCTGGAGATGGTGCGTGAAGAGATCACAATGATCGTCGACTTGCATATGCCCGAACGGCGCGAGGACGAATGGGACTTTGAGATGATGCTCCGCGAAGTTTCCAACATCGTCAAGCTGCCGCAGTCGATGAACGAACAATCGTTCGATGATGTTGACCGCGACGGCATCCTTGAGCAGGTCATAGCGTTCGCGGAGGAGGAGTACGACAAGCGAGGCGCGCAGCTCGGCGAAGAGAATATGCGTACCGTCGAGCGAATGCTCATGCTGCGTACGATCGATTCTCTTTGGGTAGAACACCTAACAGCGATGGACGAGATGCGGCAGGGCATCGGCTTGCGAGCGTACGGGCAGACCGACCCGCTCGTCGCCTATAAGCGCGAAGCGCACGACATGTGGGGCCAGTTGCTGGAAAACATCCGTCACCAAGTGACGCACTCCGTTTATCACCTGGAGCTGACCCAAGCTCCCGCTCCACCGCCACCGCGCGTCGTTGCCGGGCCGGCTGGCGCTTCGACCGGCGCAACCTCTGCGAACGGTGGCAGGGGCGAGCGCCGTCAGCCCGTCGCGGCAGGCAAAGCGGGCAAGACGGGACGTAACGAACCGTGTCCCTGCGGCAGTGGCAAGAAGTTTAAGAAGTGCCATGGGTTGGCAGCGTAGAGACGATGGCGCGAAGCACGGCCATTAAGGGGCGCGCGACGGCACCGGAACAAGCCGTGCTCGATTTTCGCCGCAAGGTGGAGCAAGGTGGTGACTGGTTCGAAGCCCTTCTTGAAACGATTGCTGACTGGGAAGACTCGGAAGAAGTCGTTGGCGAGCGCACGTACCAGTACCTGATCGGCGGAGAAGCGTTCGATTGGCTCCTCCTCGCCGAGCGGCTTTGTACCGAACTAGACGGAGCAATTCCGGTGATCGAGCGCGACGAGCTGCTCTTCTTTGGCAAGCTGCCGCGGCCCCTGGACGATAACGAGTTTCGCCATGCTATTGGTGACGCCAAAC
This sequence comes from Dehalococcoidia bacterium, assembly GCA_046713635.1. GTDB lineage: Bacteria > Chloroflexota > Dehalococcoidia > DSTF01 > RBG-16-68-14 > JBBDXS01. The sequence continues at coordinate 199 of JBKKBW010000385.1, read as the reverse complement.
ACAAGGCGCACCTGAACTTCGTGTACGGCGTTGCTGTTGAAGAAGCCTTACAGCTTGTGATCGAGGAAGAGATCTTGAAGGAGCAGCGGTCGCTCGTCTGGAACTCCGGAGAGAGTGTCGAACGGCAGGTGTTCGAGCGCATATACGGCCACACGCGCGATGATCTCCTCGACGTATACCTGACGGGGCGGGACTTACC
>JBKKBW010000384.1:0-5719 GCA_046713635.1 Dehalococcoidia bacterium | reverse complement strand
GCCCTGCCGCTTGTCAGTCCCAGAACGCCGGTAGTTGCCGCCGATGCGCCAGCAACATCTCGTCCAGGAACGCCGCCGCCGCCGGCGCGCTGTTGACCACCGGATCGACCAAAAGCGCCTGCAGTGCCTGCGCGCGCGAGCCGGTCATCGCCGCCTCGACGGCCAGCTTCTGTATCTCGATCTCACGCTGCACCATCGACGCGACCGGCCCGGCCAGCGGCCCGACGGCGACCCCACGCCAGACGCCATCCTCGATCATGCCCGGTACCTCGACCACCACGTCGCGCTCGAGGTTCTCGATGTAGCCGTCGTTCGGGATGATGAACGAAGGCCGCGCCAGCCGCTCCCCGTTCAGCAGCGCCGCAATGATCTGCGTCGAACCATGGCCCAGCCGCGATTCCTGCGAAGGCTGCGCCAACAGCGAACCGACCGGCTTCGTGCCCGCCGCCCAGGCATCCACGTTCTGGCGGCTCCGCTCGCCTCGATGCGCGTACGCGTCGAAGTCGTAGCCGTCCGTCCCGACGATCTCGGCCGCCCAGCCAATGTACTCGCCGACATGGTTGTCGCCCGTCGTCGGAAACACATCGAACTTGTCGAACAGCATCCGGCAGAGCGGCCACACGTCCGCCGGCAGCGACACGAGGCGTTCGCGCAGCTCGGGAAGGAGGTCGCTGCCATCGGCGCGCGAGCGGAGCGATGTCGTCCAAGTAAAGTGGTTCGAACCCGCTGCCTGCAGCTCGATGTCATCGCGCGGCCGCCCAAGCACGTTGGCAGCGAATACCACCGTCTCAGCCACGCCATGGCAAAGCCCGATGCTGCGTACATCCGTGTAGCGATGCACGGCTAAGCACACGCGGTTCTCGGGGTTGGTGTAGTTCAGCAGCAGCGCGTTCGGCGCCAACCGCTCGATGTCTTTGGCAATCGCCACGACCGGTGGCACCGACCGCAGCGTGTGCGCCAGACCGCCCGGGCCGCCGTTTTCGCTCAGCACGCTCGGAAACCCGTGCTTCAGCGCTAGCTCGTGGTCCTTCTTCCACGTCGCCTCCCGATCCACTGCAATCGACGTGACGACGAAGTCAGCGGCGGGTAGCGCCTCGGTGCGATCGGTCGTGCTGTGCAGCGCAACGTCCCACCCCGAAGCCTCGTTCAGCTTCGCTGCCAGGCCTGCCATCCGCCGGAGCGCCGTATCGTTCGTATCGACCAGCCAGAGCTCCGCTCCGCGCAGCTCCGGAGTCTGGTAGACGTCGCGCAGCAGCTCGACCCCGAAGACCAGGCTCCCGATGCCAATAGCTACGATCTTCGTACTCATCGCAGCAAGGATAGCGTGCCATACGCTGGCGCACGAAGGCGAAGCTAGAGACCGTAGGGGCAGGTCAAGACCTGCCCTGGGCGACCGCAGGCCTGGCGGGTTGGAGCAAGAGCAGTGGGGACAATAGGGGGCCACTAACGTGCGGGTTCGCTACCATAACCGTGTGAACGCCTATCGGACCCTGGAAGCCAGCTTCTACCGGACTCTGAACCGCTTCGTCGAACCAGCGGTGCGCGCGGGCTTCGGCTCCCCTTGCATCACGCCGAGCGGCCTGATCGTGCTCGAGACGACTGGTCGTCACTCGGGCCAGACGCATCGGACGCCTGTTGTCGCCACGCTGTTCGGCGGGCGCATCTTCGCCAGCACCGCGCGCGGCGGCACGTCGCAGTGGCTGAAGAACCTGGCTGCGACACCCACGCTCCGCTACTGGCAGGGCGGCCGGCTTCATGAAGCAGAGGCTGTCGTGTACACGCCGGACGGCGCGCCGCCGGCAGCCGGTGACTTCCCTCCGATCCTGGGAGCCGCACTTCCATTCATCGCCTGGCTTGTTAGCCTCGGCGCGGGATTCGCCGTGCTCACGCCGCACGCTGAGCCGCCAACAGTGGGTGCTGACTGACCGGCGCCCAGACCGCGACTGGTGCCTGGATCATCGTTCCGGACCAGTCGGTCGCCCGCTTCTCGCTCCCTTATATGTTCGTCGCAACGCTCAAAGGAAGCTTCGGCGCGGTCGCGGGCAACCTGACGATCGACGAAGAGGACCGATCGCGCAGCTCGGCCAGCGCGTCGATCGATGTCACGACAATCCGCACCGGCATAGCGCTGCGCGACGCGCACCTCCGCTCCAGTCAGTTCTTCGACGTGTCGCGCTATCCAAGGATGACGTTCCGCAGCACCCACATCGAGCAGACTGCCGGCGATCGCTGGGATGTCATTGGCGAACTAACCGTCCGCGACGTGACGAAGGAAGTCGTCCTCAGTACGAACTTCGAGGGCCTGCTCCCCACGACCGGCAGCTCACGCCACGCGAAGTTCGTTGCTACGACGTTCCTGGACCGTCGAGACTTCGGCCTGGGTCTGCACGGCCCCGGAGGCATCGTCGGCGACCGTGTTAGCGTGACGCTGGAGATCAGCGCTGTAAGCGACGCGGATTCCGTCCCATAGCTCTTCATCCCCGCTTCATCGGCGGCGTCCTATACTGAGGCGTCGATGCGAGTTCTAGTTGTTGAAGACGAGCAGCGGATCGCTGACTTCATCCGCAGGGGTCTGACCGAGCAAGGCTATGCCGTCGACGTCGCGTCCGACGGCGATGAGGCGCTCGGTTGGTCGGACGCCGCCGCGTTCGACGCTGTCGTGCTCGATGTCATGCTGCCTGTCCGTAACGGCATCGAAGTCTGCAAGGAACTTCGCAGGCGCGGTGCGCAGACACCGATCCTCATGCTCACCGCCCGCGACGCTGTCGAAGATCGAGTGCTCGGCCTCGATAGCGGTGCGGATGACTACCTCGTTAAGCCCTTCGCCTTCGCCGAGCTGCTCGCGCGCCTGCGTGCCCTCACACGGCGAACGCCAGCTTCGACCGGTGCTGTTCTCGCTGTCGATCAGCTCTCGCTAGACACGCGCACTCGCGAGGCTACGCGCGAAGGCAAGTCGATAGCGCTGACCACCAAGGAGTACTCCCTGCTCGAATACCTCATGCGTCACCCGAACCAGGTGCTTACCCGCACCATGATCGCTGAGCACGTCTGGAACTACGACTTCGACAACGCCACCAACGTCATCGACGTCCATATCCGCAACCTCCGGCGCAAGATCGATGACGCGTTCCCGACGAAGCTCATCCATACAATACGCGGGGCCGGATACCGCATCTCCAGCCGCAGCAGCGACTAGCCGAATGTCCGCGCTCCGCTCCATCCGCGTACGCCTGACGCTCTGGTACATCGTCCTGCTGGCCATTATTCTCGCCGCATTCAGCGTGGGCATCTACGTCACCCTCCGGCACAGCCTCTACGCAAACCTGGACGATTCGCTGGAGGTGCGCGCTGAGGAGCTACTCCCCGCCATCCGCTTCCAGGGAGACTTGCCCACGCTCGCCGAAGTCGTGCCCAGCGACGGCCCGCCGGACGGCGAACAGTTTGTCCGCGTGTTCGATGCGTCCGGAGCGATTACCTTCGACACCGGCGCGCCATCCCAAGCGCCCATTGGCCGCGAGACATTGCAATCAGCACTCGACGGTAGCACCGCCACGCGTAGTCTTGACGCTAGTAACGGCACGTTTCGCTCACAGCTAACGGCTATTCGCCGCGACAGTGAGGTGCTGGGTGTGCTGGAAGTAGCGCGTTCAGAGGACGACCTGTCGGACACGCTGAGCACGCTCTTGCTCATCCTAGGTATCGCCTATCCAGTGACACTCGTTGTCGCGAGCGCAGGCGGCGTGTTCATCGCAAGTCGCGCGCTCGCGCCCGTCGACAAGCTAACCCGGGTTGCGCAGCGAATTTCCGCCGAAGATCTCAGCCAGCGCCTCGACCTCAATCTTCCCGACGACGAGCTCGGTCGCCTCGCGCGCACCTTCGACGATATGCTCGCGCGCCTCGACACATCCTTCCACCAGCAGAGGCAGTTCACCGCGGACGCATCCCACGAACTCCGCACGCCGCTCACGGCGATCAAGGGGCAGGTCGAGGTGGCCCTTAGCAAAGACCGCAGCCCCGGCGACTACCGCGAAGTCCTGCAGTCTGTGAATGCAGAGTCCGACCGCCTGATCCGTCTCGTGGGCAGCTTGCTCACACTAGCCCGCGCTGACACCGGCAGGCTGGCGCTTACGCTCGAATCCGTGAACGTCGCAGAGCTTGTCGAGGGCGCCGTCGAGCACGTGCGGCCGTCTACAGTTGACCGAGGCCTCGATCTCCAGTTGGCGCCGGGGGAACGGACGCAGATCCGCGCTGACGAGGGCCTGCTCCTCCAACTGCTGCTCAACCTGCTCGACAACGCCACGAAGTACACACCGTCCGGCGGCCGCATCTCGATTGGCTGGGTCGCCACCGAGAGCCAAGTCACCATCAGCGTGCAGGACGACGGCCCCGGCATCGCGCCCGAGCACCTACCGCACGTCTTCGATCGCTTCTACCGCGTCGATACCGCCCGCAGCCGAGCCGAAGGCGGCGTCGGCCTCGGGCTCAGCATCAGCAAGTGGATCGCGGAAGCGCACGGCGGAACTGTCTCCGCCGAGAGCGTTCTCGGCCAGGGCACCACCTTCACAGTCACGCTTCCCCGGACGCCGGCTTCGTTCGAGAGGAAACCCCGCCAGACAGGCAGCTAGACCTCATCAGCACTAGCTCCCTTCCTTGCGAAGAGCGCAGGCAACCCATCCCTCGTAGCCCACTACCACGCCGATCCATATGGGTAAGCTGCTTCGGCGTCCCGGCCGCCGCTCGTTGAACTCGCCTCGGCCTGCTCGCTATGCTACTCGAGGCATTACGCCTGAGGGGAGAACATGACAGCAGCATTCGAATACGTAGCCCCCGCCTCGCTCGACGAGGCACTCGGCGTCCTGAAGCAGCACGGCAAGGCGGCCCGCGCCCTCGCTGGCGGCACCGACCTCATTATTCAGGCGCGCGAACGGCGCCGCGATGTCGGTGTCATGGTCGACGTCAAGGCCATTCCGGAGCTGACCGCCCTGACGCACGCGAACGGTGGCGGGTTGCGCATCGGCGCGGCCGTGCCCTGCGCCGAGATCTACCAGGACGCCGAGATCACCAAGCGATACCCGGCCATTATCGATTCCGCCGCGCTCATCGGCGGCATCCAGATCCAGTCGCGCGCCAGTCTCGGTGGGAACCTGTGCAACAGCTCCCCCGCCGCCGACGCCATTCCGACGCTCATCGCGCTCGGCGCCGTTTGCGAGATCGCCGGCCCGAACGGCACGCGCACGCTCCCGGTGGAAGAATTCTGCACCGCGCCCGGCCGCAACGCGCTCGCCGATGACGAACTGCTCGTCGCACTCAGCTTCCCAGCGCCAGAATCGCACAGCGGAGCGGCGTTCGAGCGCTTCATTCCGCGCAACGAGATGGACATCGCCGTCTGCAACGCTGCCGCTAGCGTCACACTCTCCGATGACGGCTCGACGTTCAAATCGGCCCGCATCGCAGTCGGGGCAGTCGCGCCGACACCGCTGTTCGTCAAGGAAGCCGGCGACGCGCTCGCGGGACAGCCCGTGAACGACGCGTCCATCGAAAAAGCAGCGCAGGCCGCATCGGCCGCCGCGCGTCCCATCACCGACATGCGCGGTTCCGCGGCGCAGCGAAAGCACCTCTCCGGCGTGCTCACACGCCGCGTGATCAACACTGCAGTTCAACGAGCGAAAGGAGCCTGACCCATGGCCGGGCGTGTACACGTAACAACGCGGCTCAACGG
>JBKKBW010000383.1:0-2557 GCA_046713635.1 Dehalococcoidia bacterium | reverse complement strand
CAGGTACATGTCATATCCCCGGGAGGCTGTTCATGAAACCACTGGCTCGCTTCTGCTACGACAAACGGCGTTTCGTCGTGGTGGGGTGGATCGCGCTGCTGGCGTCGATCTCTGTGGCGTCGTACTTCTTCGCGGGCGAGTACAAGACGGAGTTCATGCTGCCCGGATCGGAGAGCCAGGAGGCTGTCGATCTGCTGGAAGAGCGCGGCGTGGACGAACGCACGGGCTTCTTCGGTCAGGTCGTCTTTCGCGCCGAGCAGGGTGTGAACGATCCGTCCGTGCGGCAGCCAATGGAGGCGTTCCTCGCTGACATCGAGTCGAGCGTTGATGGCGTCCAGGTGGTCAGCCCGTTCGAGCCGGAGAACGCGTACCAGATCTCAGACGGCGGGGACATCGCGTACGCGGAGATCAACTTCTCCGATCGGTCGAACCAGGAGTACACGGATAACGCGGACGTCATCAAGGACCTGCGTCAGGACATCGAAGTAGAAGGCTTGCAGGTCGAGCTGGGTGGGTTTCTGTTCGCCGCGCAGCCAGACTTCTCGAGCGAGCTTGTTGGGATCGGCGCAGCCGTCGTCATTCTGATCATCGCGTTCGGGTCGTTGTTCGCGATGGGCCTTCCGATCATCACAGCGCTCTTCGGCATCGGTTCCGGCGCGGCGCTGATCGGCCTGCTGACGAACGTGCTGGACGTGCCGGAGTTCACGACGGCCGTGGCCGCGATGATCGGCATCGGCGTCGGCATTGACTATGCGCTGCTGGTCGTTACGCGCTATCGCGAGTCGCTGCACAAGGGCTTGGCCCCACGGGACGCGATCGAGCTGTCACTTGATACGTCGGGGCGGGCCGTGGTGTTCGCAGGCCTGACCGTGGTGATCGCGATCATGGGCATGTTCATGATGAACCTGGAGTTCATGCGCAGCATCGCGACGGCGGCGGCGCTGGCCGTGCTCCTGACGATGTTTGCATCGGTGACATTGCTACCCGCGCTGCTGGGCTTCGTGGGCCGCAACATCGACCGCTTTGGACTGCCGCACCGCACCGCCGCGGCCGGCGACGATCCGACCCACTCGTTCTGGTATCGCTGGAGCCGGGTAATTCAGAACCACCCGTGGCCGGCGCTGGTGCTCAGCTCGGCGCTGCTGATTGCGCTGGCGTTGCCGGTGTTCTCGCTGCGGCTGGGCTTTGGCGATGCGGGCAATTTCCCGGAGTCGGACACAACGCGCAAATCGTTCGACATCTTGTCGGAGGGCTTCGGCCCGGGCTTCAACGGCCCGATCCTAGTGATCGCTGAAACGCCGAACGGCGACTCCGATGTCGCGACGCTGGGTGAGCTGAAGGCTGCGATCGAAGCAACCGAAGGTGTCGATTCGGTGAGCGAGCCGCAGCCGCTCGCATCGGGCGCAGTACACATGTTCAACGTCTTCCCGACGACGGCGCCGCAGGACAAGGAAACAGCAGACCTGGTACATCGCATCCGGCACGATGTCGTGCCGTCCGTCGTGACCGGGGATACGCCAATCGTGCGCCTGACGGGCGACACGCCGTTCGTTGTCGACTTCGCGGACTACGTGAGCGACCGGCTACCGTTGTTCATCGGTGCCGTGCTGCTGCTGTCGTTCTTGCTACTGATGACGGTGTTCCACAGCATCGTTGTCGCGCTGAAGGCCGTGGTGATGAACATGCTCTCGATTGCGGCGTCGTTCGGCGCGCTGGTGATCGTGTTCCAGTGGGGCTTCATGGACAACCTGATCGGCCTCGGACGCGAAGGACCCATCGAGGCGTGGGCGCCGATGATGCTCTTCGCGATCATCTTCGGCCTGTCGATGGACTACGAGGTGTTTCTACTGACTCGCATCAGGGAAGAGTATGACCGATCCGGCAACAACGCACAGGCCGTCGCCGATGGTCTCGCTGCAACGGGCCGCGTGATCTCCGCCGCAGCGCTGATCATGGTCTGTGTGTTCGGTGCGTTCATCCTTGGCGGCGCGCGCGACCTGAAGATGCTCGGCTTCGGGCTGTCGTTCGCGATCCTGATCGACGCGACGGTGGTCCGGCTCGTCCTGGTGCCCGCGCTAATGGAGTTGATGGGCGACTGGAACTGGTACTTGCCCAAGTGGTTGAAGTGGCTGCCGGACCTGCGCGTCGAAGCGCGGTCGCAGCGGCCAGTCGATGCCGGGCAGCCTGCGGGCGGGGGCGGAGATTAGCGGACAACGCTACAGTACATATGAGGTGAACAATGGCTTACTTTCTTGCCAAGACCGACCCCGAGACTTACTCGCTCGACGACCTGAAGAAGGAAGGCACAACCGAGTGGGATGGCGTCCGCAACCCCGCTGCCGTCAACGCGATCAAGACGATGAAGTCCGGCGATACCGTCATCATCTACCACTCGCAGAAGGAAACGGCGGTTGTCGGCTTGGCCAAGGTCGTGTCGGCGCCGCGTCCGGACAAGAAGGACGACCGCTCGTGGGTCGCGGACTTCAAGTACGTGAAGCACGCCAAGCGCCCGGTAACGCTGAAGGAGATCAAGGAGTCGCACAAGTTCGACGACTGG
>JBKKBW010000382.1:0-1261 GCA_046713635.1 Dehalococcoidia bacterium | reverse complement strand
TTCATGGACATATCGGAGCGGCGAAGGGGCACGTGGAAGTCCGGCGTCTCGATCCACGGCCGCGACTTCGAGTACTAGCCTCCTTAAGTTTTCACGCAGACGAACACCTCCAACGTCGATTCGAGCTCGCTGTGCTTGAACGGGAGCCTCTTCGGTCGAAAGCCAGCGTCGCGCATGAACGTCATCCACTGCTCGCGAGAGAACAAGCCCTCGACGTGCACGTCCCGCTCATAGCGCGTTGAGCCGTCGGCGTCGCGGAGGATGAACGCGTACTCCGTCGTGTAGGTCTCATCGTTCGGGTCGGGGTCCCAGGTCCATTCCAGATAGCGCATGCCCTTCAGCGACGCCGGGTCGTCGTGGCCGCCGGAGTGCGTGCTCGGCTCGAACCGCTCGCGGGTGTAGTCCGGCGCGAACAGCGCGACACCGCCGCTCTTCGTGTGAACCGAGGCCGTCTCGATGGCGGCACGCAAGTCGGCTTGCGTCTGCATGTAGCCGATGGCGTCGTGCACGAAGACGGCGTCGAATTCGCGGCGGAGGCGCAGGGCGCGCATGTCTCCGCGCTTGTGCTCCAGCTCGGGATTGATCGTTTTGCTCAGCTTGAGCATCCCGGCCGAGAGGTCACTGAGCGTCATCTGGAAGTGCTTCTTCATGTAGAGCGCGTTGTTGCCGCCCCCGCTGCCGAGTTCCAGCAACGTTGTTGGCCGCTTAGGCGACGCCTCGATCAGCGTCTCGCGGTAGAACGTCGCTTCTTCGTCGTAGTCTGCCGGCGACGTGAGTAGGTGGAACCACGGCGCGAGCTTGCCATACATCTTTGGTAGGGGCATAGATCGAACCTTTCGCTAGTACTCGTGTGGTGCTCGGGATGTTGCCACGCTACCCCTGCCGCTTCAGCTTTCCGGTCTTCTTCGCGTACGACTCCGCCCAGGTAAATGCGGCCAGGCTGAGCGGAATGAGCGCTACGCCGAAGATCGCCAGCGCGCCAAGCTCGCGGCCGAGTTCGGTCAGACTGTCGCCGTCGATGATCGCGCCGCGGATGCCGTCGAGGATGTACGTCGCGGGCGAGATGACCGAGAAGACCTGCAGCCAGGACGGTAGCACCTCTACCTCGTAGTACACGCCCGAAACCAACAGCAACGACGCCTGCACCATCAGGCTCATCTGCCCGCCTCTCTCCGGATAGAGGAGCGGCAGCACCCCGGCCAGCACCGCCAGCCCCGCCACGCTGACGCTGCCGACGAGGATGACAGAATCAGCGCCGAAC
>JBKKBW010000381.1:0-1556 GCA_046713635.1 Dehalococcoidia bacterium | reverse complement strand
GCCGGCGACAACAAGCAAAGCGTTGAGGAACCTACAAGGGTGCCGTACCTCACCAGCTCCTTTAGCCCCAGGCTGCCACTCTTGCCGTGGCAGCGGCAGCGGCGTTGTGGGCGCACTGCTGCTGCCGGAAAGACCGGAGCGAAGCGGGGCGCGACGCTCGCTCGCAGACAGTTGATTTCCTGGAGACCACCTCACTATAATTCGCCGACCCGGGCGTCTCGATGGAACGCGCAGTCACGCACGGTTGACGCCAGCCGCGCCGGTTAATCCAGGAAGGAGCATTCAACAATGATGAAGGCCAATTGCCTCGAGCATCACGTGGACGACTTCGATGCAGAGGTGCAGTTCTTTCGCGATGTGATTGGCTGTCCCGAGGTCATGTACGTGCCCGATATGTTGGCTTCCTTCAGGATCGCGGACAACTTCATCGTGCTCGTGTTACCGAGAGACCGGTCTCACCCGCCTTACACCAACCTGCGAGGCCACACGATTGATATCTCTGTCGACCTGTCCGAGGTGGACGGGCTATATGAGAAGCTGAAGGACAAGGGCGCTACGATTCGCCAGCCTCCGATCACGCAGCCGCTGGGGATACGCACGGTCTACTTTGAGACGCCCGGTGGCCTCACGATCGAATACGAAGCTCCGGCCACCGAAGCGGGCGCTAAGCTGCTGAAGCAGGTGTTTGGAGAGCAATAGAGGGCTCTCACTCTCCAGTGTCTCCGATCGCGCAGCGGACGAGGTGATCGCGGCTGCGTGACCGTGGGTTCACGAGGTGGCTCGAGGCCGCGGGGACGTGACAAGCTAGGGCGAACGTCCTACAATCCGTGTCATGACGGTACACGTTGTGATACTGGGCGCGGGGTTTGGTGGGCTGGAGCTATCGACGCGGCTGTCGGCGGAGTTCGGCGATGACATCAACGTCACGCTGATCGACAAGAACGAGGCGTTCGTCTTCGGCTTCTCGAAGTTCGACTTGCTGTTCGGACGCGCGAGCCTCGAGCAGGTGGAGTCGTACTACAGGGACATCGTGAAGCCGGGCGTCGAGTTCCGCCAGGAGGCGGTGACGTCGATCGATCCAGGCGCGCGGCGAGTCGCGACGGACGTGGGAGCGTACGACGCGGACGTGTTGGTCGTGGCGCTGGGCGCGGAGTACGACTTCAGCGTGCCGCCGGGCTTCCAGGAAGGCGGCTACGAGTTCTACTCCATCGACGGCGCGCTCAGGCTGCGCGACATGCTGCCATCGTTCACATCTGGGAAGGTGATCATCGGGGTGCTGGGCGAGCCGTTCAAGTGTCCGCCGGCGCCCTGCGAAGCAGCGATGCTCCTCGACGAGTGGCTCACCGAACGCGGCGTGCGGTCCGACGTCGAGATCAGCGTTGTGTCGCCGTGGGGCAGGCCGATCCCGCCGTCGCCGGCCGGATCGAAGGCGATACTGGACCGCTTCGCGGAGCGGAACATGTCGTTCATGGCGCAAACTCTGGTGACGAGCATCGATCCGAAGACCAAGACAGCGTTCCTTCGCGACGGGGGCACCCTACCCTACGACCTGTTCC
>JBKKBW010000380.1:0-2705 GCA_046713635.1 Dehalococcoidia bacterium | reverse complement strand
CTTCCGATCCTATCGGAAACGACCCGCTCAATAGTCCAGACGAGTCTCTGCGTCAGCGCAACCTAACCTTGCGGAGCATGCACGAAGAGAAGTACATCCTTGCCGGCCAGCTCTGGGAGGCTGTGTCGCAGCCGCTGGGAGCATCCGCGCATCCGTTCCGGGTCGAGGCGCCACATTTTGTCTTCAATGTCGTTCAGCCACAGCTCGAAGCGCTGTTTGGCGAGGACGGCCTCAAGACGGACGGACTGACCGTCTACACATCTCTGGACCTGGACTGGCAGAATCGCGCGCAAGGCATTCTGGAGGAGCAGATCACAGCGTTCGAAGGAGGGGCTGGAGGCCACAACGGCGCCGCTGTCGGCATCGACCCGAAGACTGCCGAAGTCCTCGTCTACAAAGGCAGCCGGGACTACTTCAACGACGAGATCGACGGCCAAAACGACATGGCGCAAGCGCTCAACTCGCCCGGCTCGTCGTTCAAACCCTTCACCTACCTAACGGCCTTCATGAACCTCAACTGGGGGCCGGGCACGCTCATCCTGGACACGCCGATCCCATCTAAGTACTGGGACGGCGAAAATCCACCGCGCAATCCAATCCCGCACTCCGGCCCCATCACCGTCCGCGAATCACTGGGGAACTCTCTGAACATTCCTGCCGTAAAAACGATCCTCTACACCGGCGTGCCTGAAGTAATCAAGCAGGGCAAGGCAATGGGTATTACCAGCCTGGACGGGCGCGACCTTGGGCCATCCATGGCGGTCGGCGGCGTCGACGTCGAGCTGTACGACATGGTCTACGGGTACACGGCGTTCCCGAACCTGGGCGTGCTCAAGGGCGTCGAGAGTAGTGCCGCGCGCCCGCCAGGCAACCGTACGACCGATCCGGTAGCCATCCTGCGTGTCGAAGATGCTAACGGCAACGTCGTCTATCCCAAGGTCGATGATCAGCCGGTCGAGCGCCCCGTTCTGCAGGAAGTACAGGTCGCGCCAGCACAAGAGACGTACCTCATCAACAGCATCCTGTCTGACCCCCAGGCCCACTGCCGTACCTACGGCTGCGGCGGCCTGACGATTCCCGGCAGGCCGATTGGTATGAAGACCGGCACAAGCGAGCCCTACGAGACGATCGGCCTGGTCGGCGAGACGTGGACGTACGGCTACACTCCTCAGTTCGTGTTTGGCACCTGGTTCGGGAATGCTGACAACACGCCGATGACCAGCGCAACGAACAGCTATCAGGTCTCCGCACGAACTACGCGCGAGTTCATGATCGCGTTTCACGAGGGCTTGCCGGTGGAGTCGTTCACACAGCCTGACGGTCTTGTTCGCGCGCGAGCCTGCGTGCCTTCGGGACTCAAGCCAACGCCGTCCTGTCCGCTAACAACGCCGGAGGACTGGTTCGCCAGGCCGATCGTTGGGGACGACACGTGGTGGACGATGGCGAGAATTGACATCCGGACAGGCAAGCTAGCGGCTGCAAACACGCCGGCACGATTCGTTGTCGAACGCCGCTATCTCCAGGTACCAGCTGGCGTCTCTGAGTTCGCTCGCGACGACGCGTTCGCGTGGCAGCAGGTGGCGGGCGTGTCGAGAGGCGGCGCCCCTACGGAGACAACAGATGAGGACGATTTGCCGTTCCAGCTCGTCTCTCCGCGTGACGGCGATCCTGTTCGCGGCCTGATCAACATCCGCGGCACGGCCAACTCAACCAATTTCCAGTCCTATCAGGTTGAGTACCAGTCGCCACTCAATCCCGGATCGTGGACGGTGATTGGTTCGGGTGATACCCCGGTCCTCAACGGTATCCTTGCTGGCTGGGACACAAGCGTCCTTCCGCCCGGCCTCTACATCGTTCGCTTGCAGGTCAATGATGCGGAGGACGGCGCCCTGTTTAACCAGATAAGCGTGCTGGTCCGTGGCACGGACAGCGGGAGCGACGAGCCGACACCGATCATAACTGTGGCCGCCCCGCAGGGCGGAGCTGGTAACGGCAACGGGAACAACCGCCGGCGCGACCGAGACGACTAACTACGACCCTACCCCCTCAGGGAACGGCGAGTTACGATAGGGCGCGATGGGCGTGGGCGACGGACCAAGCGAGCCGGAATCTAATTCGGGAGACCGAGGGCGGCGCTCCAGGCCGCCTACTTCCCATCCCCCACTAACGCCCGATCTCGAGCTTCGCGAAGTCCGTCAGGGAGCCAAGCCAGGGTCTCGCTACGTTCGCCTAACCCCTAGGCGCGAGCGCGCGTTCGAATCTATCGAGCCGGGAGAGTTGCGCGCCACCGAGGTGGCTATGCGGCCGCGCTCGCAGACAGAGGCGCTCTGGCTCAGATTTAAGCGTGTCGTCGTGGGCGCGCCGCTTTCGTCCGCACGGCTCATGGAGGAGCGGCTAAGCAAGCTTAAGGCGCTCCCCATCTTCTCGTCGGACATGCTCTCCTCCAGCGCGTACGCAACCGAAGAGATCCTCCTCATTCTCCTTCTCGCCGGGACAGCCGCATTCACTTGGTCGGTGCCGATCGCTTTCGCCATCGGCGCGCTCGTGGTCGTCGTGGCGATCTCCTACAGCCAGGTGATACGCGGCTACCCACAGGGAGGCGGCTCGTATGCGGTGGCGAAGTCGAACCTTGGAATCGTTCCAGGGCTCGCTGCGGGGAGTTCGCTCGTTGTCGATTACATTCTGACGGTCGCTGTGAGCACGGC
>JBKKBW010000379.1:0-3703 GCA_046713635.1 Dehalococcoidia bacterium | reverse complement strand
CGTTTCGAGATCGAGGCCACGGCTCTGCAGGTAGTCGGGGGCGTGGCGAGCGGCCTTCGAGTGCAGCAGCGTGTCGTGGAAGAAAGCTGCGGCAGCGTCGTTCGCGGAGATCATGCGCTCCGTGCGGTCGTCTTCGCCCCGACTGCGGCGCTCGGCGAGCGTAATGCCCGCGCGTTGGGCGAGCATCTTCAGAGCCTCGGCAAACTCGACGTTCTCGCGTTTCATGACGTAGCCGAAGATGTCACCGCCGGTCGCACACGCTCCGAAGCAATGCCACGTCTGACGGTCCGGCGACACGCTGAAGGAGGGCGTTTTCTCGCTGTGGAATGGGCAGAGCCCGGAAAAGCTGCGTCCCGCCCGCTTCAGCGTTACCTGCTCGCTCACGAGATCGACGATATCGACTCGCGCCTTGACGTCATCGATCGTGCTCACGGCGCCGCTTCTTCCATCGAGGTCTCTCGTCGGACCTGTAGCTCCGCTGCGTGTTCTAGCTCGTGCTCGATCACATGCTCAATCTGCCATTGCACTGTCTGCCTGCCGCGCACCGGATGGCTCAGCGTTCGCGCGAGGGCGGCTGCCGAAAGCGATTCAACAAGGTGCAGGGTGTCGCGCCGTTGAGCCAGCAGTCCGTGGACAATCTGCGGCACAGGCATGCGCTTTGCCATTCCCAGGTGCTCCTCACGGATGTCGTTACTTACCGGCGTCGCCGTGTAGTTCGCGACTTCGACAGCTCGTCGCGCGCGGTCTATGAAGATGCGCTCAGTCGATAGTAGGTGCGCCAATAGTTCCGCTGGCGTCCACGCGCCTGAGGCGGGACGGGCGCGCAATGCGCTGTCGTCAAGGCCGCTGATCGATGCTATCAGCTGCGAGCGGCCAGTGCGCATGCGGGCGCAGAGTTCTGCTGAAGAAGGTCTTGATGTGCGTTCGTCAGTCATGGCTGATGCCACGAGGGGAGTGTACCAGCCATCCTGCAGCCCCGCAGCGACTTATGTCTCTGGAGAGTCTTTCCGACCTAGTGGGGGTGCGGGGACTGTCCGGGTCGATGGCTCCTCTGGCGTGGCCTCCGGTGTCGGGAAAGGCGTCCGGTAAGGCGTCACTGTCGGCCTACGCGTAGCAGCCGCGCTGGTCGGCCGCGATACCCGGGTCGGTGGCACTGCGACTTCGCCTCCCGGCGTCTCCATCGGTTCGTAGAAGCCGACGGTGGGTAACGGGGTAACACCTGCGCTAGCGACAGGCCCAGGTCCAGCGATGAGAAGCACGGAGACATCGCCATTAACATCTAGCAGCTTCGCATCGACCCAGCCCCTAAGAGTGGAATCTGCCGGATAGCGCACCTGCAACCACGTACTGTCTTCGCTCCGCCCAACGATGGCCACCGTTACCCCGCCTGGAATCGTCCCCAAGATGACGTGGGTTGGCGCAGGACCGTTTCGATAACTCACTGCCGCCGTCGTAGTGCCCGCCAGCCCTCCGAGCGGCCGTGCTGGCGTTTCGTTCTCCGAAGGCGCGATTGCATTTGGCGAGCCGCTCCCGCCCTCGTCGCCGTTGCCGATCGCAACCAAGACGATGGCCGTAAGCAGCAGCACCGCGACAAGGCCGAGACCGCCTAGAATAAAGCGGTTGTTGAGGAGATCGCCTACGCCCTCGTTCGGTGTGGAGTTGGTCAGACGGCCAGCTCCAATTCCTGCGGGCGAACGCGGAGGGGGCGTGAACGCGACAGGGTCCGGCGGGGGAGCTTCGATGGCGCTTTGGGTTACGCCTGGCCCTTCTGGCACTTTCATGATCTAGACAAGGCTACCAGCGCGCTGCAGGTTCAGCCAGTTGCAGGCCGAGCGTCTCTGCGGTCCGTAGGGCGAACAGGTCTGTCATGCCGGCGATATAATCAGCCACCCGCCGTACGAGGGGGTCAGCTGCGATAGTGAACTCAGAGATCAATGCTTCGGGGTAGGCCATGTAGTACTCGAAGAGAAAGTGGATGACTCGCCGCGCCCGCGCAGCCTCGGCTTGCTGTCCCTCCCATTCGTATACGTTCTCGAACATGTAGTCGCGCAGTTCGTTGGTGGCGGCCGCCGCGCGTTCGCTCATGCTGATGCTGACCGGCTCGCCACCGGGCTCGGCGTTCTCGCCCGTCACTGACCACGATGCCTCGATGATGTCGAGCACAAGCGTGTTGATGCGCTCGGCGTGTGTCTTTCCCAGGATGTCTCGCGTGCTCGCCGGCAAGTCCTCATCCCGGAGAAGGCCGGCGCGAATCGCATCGGCGATGTCGTGGTTGAGATATGCTATTGAGTCGGCCAACTTCACGATCTGGCCCTCCAGCGTGCTGGCTGTGCCCCATCCCTCAGCAAGAATGCTCTCGCGCGTCTTCGAATGCTTCAGAATGCCCTCGCGCACCTGCCACGTGAGGTTCAACCCCTGGCCGCTGTTCTCAAGCTTCTCGACAACGCGTAGACTCTGCTCGTTGTGGCGAAAGCCTTCCGGCAGCAACTCGCCCATCGCGCTCTCGCCCGCGTGCCCAAACGGGGTGTGGCCAAGATCGTGTCCCAGCCCGATTGCCTCGGTCAAATCCTCGTTCAAGTTCAACCCGCGCGCGATCGTGCGCGCCACCTGCGCGACCTCCAACGTGTGCGTTAGCCTCGTGACAAAATGATCGCCTGTCGGCGCGACGAAGACCTGTGTCTTGTGCTTCAGTCTGCGGAACGCCTTGCTGTGGATGATCCGATCGCGATCGCGCTGGAACTCGGTCCGCACCGCTGAGGGCGGCTCGGGCCGCTCGCGGTGTGATTCAGCGCTCTTCGCCGCGAACGGCGATAGCAACCTCTCCTGCTCTTGTAGCCGGCGGCGCACCGAATCGAGGTGAGCGTTTACGTCGAAGGCTTGTGGCATGAGTTGAGGGCTATTGGCTCCCCGAGTAGGACTCGAACCTACAACCTAGCGGTTAACAGCCGCCCGCTCTACCGATTGAGCTATCGGGGAATGTGTTCACGATCATTGGTTGCCGAGCTAGGATTCGAACCTAGACCAGAGGCTCCAAAGACCACTGTGCTACCGTTACACTACTCGGCAGGGTACGAACAAGGACGTGTGGCTCAACCTCGTTCCCCATGTTCCTGGTGCCGAAGGCCGGGATCGAACCGGCACGTCCATCGCTGGACAACGGTTTTTGAGACCGTCGCGTCTACCAGTTCCGCCACTTCGGCCCAGACGGAGCTACGGCAACCCCGTCGCCCCATTCTAGCGTTTGGGCCGTCCTTCAAGCGAGCGAGCGGCAGCTCTGCTCGTACGCTGGTTATACGAGAATACCCTACACATCAGCGTTGGACCCCGGCCGATACTAGCCGTGTATGAAAGACGTAGCGCCGGAAGGGTCCGTTCCGAGCCGGGCCTGGAACCTGTTCCTTATTAGCTTTCTGGCGCTCTTCTTCGAGCTGGCGCTGATCCGCTGGATACCAACACGGCTGCGCCTGCTGGCCTACTTCAGCAACTTCATTCTGATCGCCGCGCTCCTCGGGCTCGGCCTGGGTATGATAATCGGCGCTCGCCGCCGTCCGATGCTCCAGCTCTTCCCATTCGGGTTTACGCTCATTGTCTTGGTCGTCGTGCTCGTGGAGAGCACGGGCATTGCTCTGCCCCTGGCTAACGAGAGCGAGTTCATCTGGAACGGCCTGTCGCGGGAGTCTTCGGGCGGCCCGGTATCGTACGG
>JBKKBW010000378.1:0-3522 GCA_046713635.1 Dehalococcoidia bacterium | reverse complement strand
CCCGTTAGGGACGAGCTAGAGCGGCGCGTGCCAATAACCATTGAGTTGCTGATCATTACGACCATAGCAGCGGCAGCGATCGGCATTCCTTTCGGCATCGTATCAGCCGTCATGCGAAACTCGCCCTCGGACTATGGCGTGCGCTTTACCGCGGTCCTGGGGTTGGCGGTGCCCAACTTCTGGATTGGCGTGTTGGCGCTCCTACTACCGCAGGTGTGGTGGAACTATGCGCCACCTCTTACACATACGATCTCTTTCCTGGACGACCCGTTGGGTAACCTGAAGCAACTGGGCCCTCCTGCGCTTGTGCTCGCGGCCGTGGAAGCCGCGGGCATCATGCGGCTGACACGCTCCTCCATGCTAGAAGTCATGCGCCATGACTATATCCGCACAGCGCGATCCAAAGGGCTGCGAGAGCGGCTCATCATTGGGCGGCATGCGCTAAAGAACTCTATGATTCCTGTGGTCACCGTGATAGGCATTCAAATCGCTGGCCTGTTCGGAGGGTCGGTCATCGTTGAAACGATCTTCAACCTAAATGGCGTTGGGTCCTACTTCCTCGGCGCACTCATCAGGAGAGATTACCAGGTTGTGCAGACTCTGACGCTCTATGTAGGTGTGGTCGTAGTGCTGATGAACCTCGCAGTCGACGTATCGTATGCGTGGCTTGATCCCCGCATCCGCTATTCATAAGGACGCCAAGAGGGCATGGTAGTAGACGCGACAGCAAGCATCCTAACAGCGGAGCCCGACTTCAACGTCCCGTCCACTCGGCGCGGCAGGCGTATCGGTCGCCTGGTTCGACAAAACCCGCTCGGGGTCTTCGGCATCATCGTCACGCTGATGATGCTCGTATGCGCCATCTTTGCGCCTGCTATTGCGCCGTATGATCCAAAGGACCCCGGTGTAGGGCCGACGTCGATGGGGCCGTCGTCGGACCATATCTTTGGCACTGACGTCCTGGGTCGCGACGTGTTCAGCAGGGTTGTCTACGGTTCGAGAATATCTCTCTTGGTCGGTTTCACATCGGTCATCTTTGGCGTGACAGCTGCGACCATGATCGGCATCTTCTCGGGTTACGTTGGCGGCCAGATCGACAACTTCATCCAGCGCGTGGTGGACACGGCCATTGCCTTTCCTGGATTGCTGTTCCTACTCATTCTCAGCGCGATACTTGGGCCATCACTGCGGACCCTCATCATTGCTGTTGGCATAGGCATTATTCCGGGCGTCACGCGCGTCGTGCGCGGGGCGGTGCTTTCCGAAAGGAACAACCAGTACGTCGAGGCGGCTCGGGCGCTCGGGGCCTCAACTCCGCGCATTCTGTTCCGGCATATCGCGCCCAACGTGTTCGCTCTATCGATCGTCGTAATGACGAACCTCCTGGGTGCCGTGATCTTGTTGGAGGCCGCGCTCTCCTTCCTCGGTCTGGGTATCCCGAGCTCCGTCACGTGGGGGCAAGACGTGGACTCCGCACGTGATTCGTTCCCGATCAACGTTTCGGAAGCGTTCTTTCCCGGTCTAGCGATTGCGCTTACTGTATTGGGCTTTAATCTACTGGGTGACTCACTGCGCGATATCTTCGACCCACGCCTGCGCGGCCGTTTGTAAGACACGCCAAGGCACAAACGAACGCCCCGTCGATCGACGGGGCGTCTTGCGTTGTTTCGTTCGCCCGTGGCTATTCGGTCAGGAAGTCGCTAACGAGCGACACCCACTCGTCCGGCTTCTCATGCATCGGTAAGTGCGCCGCTTCCTTCATGATAACGACGCGTGCGTCCTTGATATTCGAGCGGAAGTCCTCGGCATAGATCGGCGGCACTAGACCGTCGCTCTCCCCCCAGATGATCAGCGTCGGCGCCTGGATTCGATGAATCCGCCTGTCCAGCCCGCGGTCCGGGATGGGCCAGAGGAACTTGCCCGCCGCTGTGAACGACTGAATGCGGGTGTACATCGCATCGATCATGGCGTCCGTTCCCTCGGGCGCGGGAAATGCCGCGCGAACGGCTTCTGATTGCGGGTCGTGCAGTGTAGCTTGGGCTAGCTGGTCTGGCGGCACGACAAAGAAGTCGAGGACGGGCGCATCGTCGCGCCAGAGTCCGACAGCGTTCGAAAGCACCAGTTTGCGTACGCGATGGGAACAGAGTGCCGCTAGCTCAGCGGCGAGCATGCCGCCAAGCGAGTGGCCGACGATGTGTGCCGAATCCAGGCCGATCTCGTCCATGAAGTCGTGGTAGTAGAGCGCCTGATCGATGATGTCATCGATATGCTCGAAGCCCTCGGAGTCGCCGTAGCCGGGGTGGACGGGGGCATACACCGCGAACTTCTCGGCCAGCATGTCTAGGTAGGCGCCACGGAGGGGGCCACCAGATCCGTGCAGGAACAGTAGCGGCTCGCCCGAACCCGCCTGGTGCAGTTCGGCCTTGAACTTGCCGTTGCGGATCGAAACCATGCGCTGTTCCATTACTCGCCGCCTCCCGCCGGTGCGCCAGCCGGCTCCCGGACGCTTCGTCCCGGGACCATGCGATCCTGCAGCGGATTAATCCACCAGTGGTCCTGGTACTTATCGTCCCATAGGGGTTTGATGTTCGGCATGACCTCGCGCGCGAAGAGTTCAGTGTTTTTTCGAACGAGTTCCGGCGGCATGCTGCCGAACTGCAGCAGGACCATGAGGTGGCCGACTCTGAGCGCCTTCGCAGCCTCGAGCAGCTTCTGTGTGACCGTCTCCGGCGATCCACCGATGATGTAGCCGTCCTCCATGAAGTTCTTCCACTTGAGCTGCCCAGTAGCGGCCGCCACAACCTGTCGCTCGAACTGCGACTTCAGCCCAGCCTTCACAGTTCGCAGCGTACGGTAGCCCGGCGCGTCCGCGAAGCCGGGGTAAATGTGCAGACAGCGGTTGTAGAAGTACTCAGCGTGTTCAGCGTAGTCGCGCTTGGCCTGCTCGTCCGTCTCAGACACAGCGACGAATTGGAGGAAGCCGGCCCTGTATGGATTGTCGTCCTTGCCTAGTTTGTCGATCTCCTCCCAGTAGTTCTTCATGACGGAAAGACCGCGCTGGTGCCCGAAGTAACTCAGGTAGCTGAACATGTAGTCGAGGCGGCTGACCCATTCCCAGGTCTCGACGCTGCCGCCTGCCGGTATCCAAATGGGCGGATGGGGCTTCTGGATTGGCTTAGGCCAAGTGTTGACATAGCGTAGTTTCGTGTATTTCCCGTTGAATGAAAAGACGTCCTCTTCCTTCCACGCCTTCATGATCAGATCGTGCGCCTCGTAGTATCTATCCCGCAGCTCGACAGGGATCTGACCGTAGCAGAAGTTTGTGTCCATGGATGTGCCGACGGGGAACCCGCATACGAGGCGTCCGCCGGACATGACGTCAAGCATCGCGAACTCTTCAGCGACACGGGTGGGAGGGTTGTAGAGCGCGATGCTATTGCCAAGCACGACGATCGCCGCGTTTTGGGTCCGACGCGTGAGAGCGGCCGCCATCAGGTTGGGCGAGGGCATCAGGCCGTAGGC
>JBKKBW010000377.1:0-1017 GCA_046713635.1 Dehalococcoidia bacterium | reverse complement strand
GTAGAAGTCCTGACGCAGTACCGCCCTCCTCGATATTGAACGTCACCGTCGCGACGCCATCCATTAAGAAGAAGTCAGTCTCTGACTCCGGCAGCAGCTCGTGCTCGCCGAAGCCGGTCGCGTCGCCGAGCAGGCGATCGCCGTCGCGGCGAACGGTGAGGGCTAGGCCAGCATTCACTTCGTACCTCCCGACGTAGCGGTCGTACGCGTCAGGATTGAGCTGCGCAATCGTCTTCTCGATGATGTAGTCCGGCCACCCGTAGACATCGGCGACGCCGTTCAGGATTTCGCGGCAGAACCGGTCGCCGCTGTCGGAGTTCGTCATCACAACGGCGCCCTGGCCGAGGGACGCGTACGCAATCAACTCGCATCGATAGCCTTCGTTCGAGCCGCCGTGGAAGAAACGGAGCGTCTTGCCTTCACCAGCGAGGTACGGTCCGATGCCCGTCGGGCCGTCGCCCTGCATCGTGAGCATTGCCTTCGTCGTTTGCTGCGATAGCGGCAGGTCGGAATCGCCAGCAAACGATCGTTGGATGGCGACAGCCCAGCGCGCCAGATCGGATGGCGACGTCCAGAGGCCGGCTGGAGCATACTGTGGTTGAAGAAAACACCCGCCAGTCAGCATCGCTCCGTCTGCGCGGTGACCGCGGGCGGCGTTACGCAGGAGGGAGTCGCTGAGCGGGTGTTGGTAGAAGCTGCGCGACATCCCAAGTGGCCGGAGCACCGTGTCGGCGACAACCTCGGCGTACGATTGTCTGGACACGTCCTCGATGAGCTGCTGGACGATTGTCGTGCCGCCGCCGGAGTACTGAAAACGAGAACCCGGCTGATGCTCAACGCGGACGGCGGCGTTCGTCGCGGGCGGTAGGCCATCGAGTGTTTGGAGTATGGTCGGGATAGGCGCGCCTTGCTCATACGCTGGAACGCCGGACACGGTTGTGCCAGCGCGATGGCTGAGCAGCCAGCGCAATGTTACGGGATGGCCTTGTGTGTGCTCATTCTCCGGCAGTTGCCATG
>JBKKBW010000376.1:0-2456 GCA_046713635.1 Dehalococcoidia bacterium | reverse complement strand
CTCGTGCACTTCAGTTACAGGCGATACCTCGAGAACGTCCTGCGAGAGCACTACGGCTTCCGGGGTGTCGCACTGAAGCTGAACTACCGCAGCCGGAAGAAGCGGTAGCCATAGTGGTGGAATATTTGTCCTTCGTTGTGGCCGGCTACCTAATCGGTTCGATCCCCACCGGTCTCATCGCTGGCCGGCTGGCCCGCGGTATCGACATCCGGCAATTCGGCAGCGGCAAGACCGGTTTCACGAACGTCCTCAGGACCTGTGGCGTGCGCTGGGGTGTCGCTTCGCTGGCGGGTGACCTCGCGAAGGGACTTGCTCCCGTCGTGGTCGCGCGCCTCATATCTGACGAGCCATACGTTCACGCAGCGGCTGGGCTCGCCGCTGCGGTTGGCCATGACTGGCCGGTCTTCGCAGGCTTCGAAGGTGGCCGGGGTGTAGCGACATCGTTCGGCGCCGCGCTGGCGATGAATCCGATAGCTGCGGGTGTGCTCCTCCCGTTCGGGATCGGGCTCGTAGCAATGACGCGTATCGTATCGGTGATGTCAGTTGGCATGGCGCCGGTCCTCGCGATCGAGTTCCTGGTGCTGTCGGCACTGGGCGTTCAGCCGTGGGCGTATGCGATCTACGCTGTGGTGGCAGCGGCCATTGTCATCGTCTTGCATCGCGAGAACATCGGACGTTTGCTGAAGGGCACGGAGCCGAGGATCGGACGGGGTGGAGAAGAGCGCAAGACCGTGCAACAGGCCGACACATAGCCGAATCGGTTGACGGGTTTCGCGGGCCACCTTACACTTCGTATGAGAGAACATGCCGTTCGATTCGCTGATTGAGGATCTCGCCGACGCTAGCCAACGTATTGCCTCCGCGAGACTAACCGCACTCTCCAGCATGGACGCGGGGCAGGTTGAGGCGTTTCGGGACGCCTGGCACAGCATGGACGGGGACCGCCGTCGCAGTCTCACCCTCGACCTGCGCGAACTTGCGGAAGACAACGTTGACCTGGATTTCGACCCTGTCTTCTTCCTCGCGCTTGGTGATTCCAACCCGGATGTTCGACGGGAAGGGATACACGGCCTTTGGGACCATGAGGGCCTTGGCCTGGTTGAACCGCTACTCAATATGCTCGAAAAGGATCCGGATGCGGGCGTCCGCGCTGATGCCGCGCTAGCACTTGGCCCTCATGTCGTGCGAGCTGAGTTTGGCCGGCTCCCTCAGCGCCTTGCGGAACGTATCGAGAACGTCCTTCAACAGACCTTCAGCGATCCAACAGAGCCCGTAGAGGTGCGCGGACGGGCGCTCGAGTCGATCGGGGTGCGCAGTGAGGAATGGGTGCGTGATCTCATTGACGAGGGGTTCGCCAGCGGAGACAGGCGTTTGGAGATCAGTGCCATCCACGCGATGGGCCGAAGCGCCGACCCATCGTGGCTGCCTTCCGTCCTGGCGCAACTTGAGAGCGATGACGAGGAAGTTCGCTTTGAGGCAGCCACAGCGGCGGGCTCAATCGGCGACCCCGAGGCTGCTCCATTTCTTCAACCCCTCCTTCGTGACGAGGACACCGATGTGCAGCTTGCTGCCATTAGGGCTCTAGGGGAAATTGGCGAAGAGAACGCGAAGGAGGCCCTCCAAGAACTCCTCGCGGAGGGCGACGAACGCCTCGCTGACGCTATAACTGAAGCGCTTGCTGAGATCGAGTTCGCGGAAGATCCGCTAGCGTTGCAACTGCAGGAGTAGAGTGAGCAAGAGTGAAGAGGAGCAAGCCGTCCACGTAGTCAACAGCGGGGCGGAGTCATGACGACACTGTTTCGTGGAGAGATTGCTAAGGGCGAGCGCGTCGTGTTGCGTGAGAAGCGCCTTGGCGACGCAACCGACGATTATCGTTGGCGTAGCACTCCATCGCTTAGCCGCTTCGATGCCGCGCGCCCCCTCACGATGAACTATCAGCAGTACTTGGCCCTCTTTCGCGAGGAGCTACTGTATCCAAGCCCCTATCGGCGCAGCTTCGGTATCGAAGACGGAGCGGGCCGCCACATCGGGAACATCATGTACTACAACATCGATGCGTTGCGGCAAGAAGCTGAACTTGGCATCACCATCGGCGAGCCCGCCTACTGGGGTCAAGGTTTCGGTAGCGAGGCGGTCCAACTGCTGGTCACGTATCTGATCGAGCGGCAGGGGTTCCGTCGCTTGTACCTCAAAACGCTCGAATGGAACGCACGCGCTCGCCAATGCTTCTTAAACGTTGGCTTTGCCGAATGCGGCAAGGTGTCGCGATCAGGGAACACGTTCGTGCTGATGGAGTTCCGGTGCGAGTGGCTGAGCGACCCGCCCAGCGACGCTGCTGAGCCCCCGGCCGGCTAGCCGGGTCCGCCACGACGCTAGCCGCTGTTTACAACAGGCCTTCCCGGGATACCAAGGTCGCGTGGGGGTGGCGCCGGGTTGGGGAGGCCCAACATCAGGCG
>JBKKBW010000375.1:0-8004 GCA_046713635.1 Dehalococcoidia bacterium | reverse complement strand
CTCCTCTACGCCGACGTTGAACCAGACGGGGCTGTTGAAGCAGGCCTTCTGGTGCAGGAGAATGTGGGTCAGCTCGTCCGCGAAGGTCTGGGCCTCGTCCTCAGAGGCGAAGTAGGCGCCGGACCGGCCCCAGCGGGTGATCGTGTGCACGACGCGGGTGATTAGCTGACGGACGGACGTCTCGCGCTGGGGTGTCCCGACGGGTCCGCGGAAGTACTTCGAGACCACGACGTTGGTGGCTGTCTGAGACCAGAACGCCGGCATCTCGACGTCCGTCTGTTCAAAGACGGCCTTGCCAGACTCGTCGGTGATAGCAGCACAGCGCAGCTCCCAATCGACTGCATCGAAGGGATCGTCCCCAGGCGCAGTGAAGTACCTCTCTATTTTGAGAGCATCCAGGCCTTGCGAGCTTCTACCTGCGGCGGGGACGGCTACCATGACGTGGAATCCTTTCCTTCCATACCAATCTGTCCTGTAACGCCGGATAGCGCCCCGGCTCCTCCGGAGCGCTTTCGGCTACATTATCTAGCGTGCGGCCGGCGTCTCTCCCCGCCCCTCGGCGGAAAGGCGCCCCATCCCTGAGACGGCAGGTCGTCCTTTCCCTGCCGCGCCTACCGCGGACGCGTCCTGCGTTAGATCAGATGCCGCGTCGGGTCGATTGCCCTGCGCAGCTGCATCACTGGCCGAAGCGGGCTCTGCGATTGTCGTGTTGGCTTCGGCTTCCTTTATCGCCGCCATCGGGTCGATCAGACGGAGCCGGTAGATCTTCCGCCGGTTCTCCTGCGTTGGCTTCATGCCAGGTGGGGCGATCATCACTACGATCGGCTTGTCCGAAACCAGCAGCGAGCGGCCGGAGTCTAGCTCTAGTGAGAGGTGGCCATGCTGCTTCTGGATCAGTCCGGTCATTCGATCGACTTCGAGCGAGGCCTGGCCCGCTGGCTCATCGAGTTGGCAGAGGCCTTCGGCGATGAGCTCGTGGTCGCTGTTGAGCAAACGGGCCCTGGAGGTCTGCACTGTCACGGCCGTCCTCCGAGCACGAGGTCGCTGTCCTTAGATTTTGCCTTGCCTCGACCCGACCGGATCGAGGGCTTCTTTGTTGGGAAGGCACGGAGGCCTTTGGTGAGCGCCTGGAGTTCCATTTCTGGGAGGAGCGTGGGTTGGCCATTGTGCGGGCCAACGCCTCGCTCGGCGAGCGCGAGCACTTCGCGCTGCACGTCCTCCAGGTCAGCGAACTCGCGGTAGACGGAGGCGAATCTAATGTAGGCAATGTGATCGAGGTCGCGCAGGTGATCCATGACCAGCTCACCAACATCCCCGCTGGGAACTTCGGGGACGCCGCGCTGGCGGAGCGCAGCTTCGACCGCGTCGGCCACGGCCTCGACGGCGCCGGCAGGCAGCGGTCGCTTCTCCGCTGCCCTGCGTAGACCGGAGAGGAGCTTTTCGCGCGAGAACTCCTCACGACGTCCATCCTTCTTAGCGACGAGAAGCGTTCCCGTAACCACGCGCTCGAGGGTGCTCACGCGCTGGCCGCAGTTCAGGCACTCGCGGCGGCGGCGGATGCCCTCATCCGTATCGCGCGAGTCCGTGACCTTCGTATCGGCAAAGCCACAGTA
The DNA here is from genome assembly GCA_046713635.1 of Dehalococcoidia bacterium. Taxonomy (GTDB): domain Bacteria; phylum Chloroflexota; class Dehalococcoidia; order DSTF01; family RBG-16-68-14; genus JBBDXS01. The sequence continues at coordinate 6,391 of JBKKBW010000375.1, read as the reverse complement.
CGGGCAACGCATTGCTAGGGTGCACCTGAGATGGAGATCGTACGAGGCATAGGCAGGTCGATTCTACCACATCATCTTGGGGTGTCAAGCCCTGCGACCCCTTATATTGTGGAACATAACGACCATCCCAATTATTAGTTGTCAGCGGCGTTAACAGCATCGGGGATTTCGTCAAGGACAAGTGTCGGTGGTCGATACTAGCACTGGAAGCCCTGAAATGTACTTCCGTAAAACAGGGACTGGCGGCGTTCCGTTAGAGGGAGAGCACAATGCGGTGTCTGGGGCCGATCGTCAAAGCCTTATGTGGCACCCTCCCATGCGAGGGCGGGCAAATGTTTGGCGTTGTTGTGCTCCTTATGGGCGCGATAGGTGGGATAGGGGCCTCCGGCGTAGACTTGGGTTCCTATGCTGCCGAACGGCGGGACCTCCAGAATGCTGCGGACGCCATAGCGTTAGCCGCCGCACAGAACCTGCCGAACGGAGACTCCGCGCGAGGCGCTGCCAATTTGTGGGCGATCAAGAACAATGTCAGTCCGAGCGACCTCACCGTGACGATCATAGAGCAGAACGCCCCGACGGTGCCAAATCCTATGGTGCGGGTCAGCATCACACGAAGCCATCCCTTTACGTTTGCTAGGTTGATCGGTATTTCATCCGCGCCCGTCTCGGCTAGCGCCACCGCGATCAGAACTTCTCCCGGTGGAAGTGATGGGTTGGTTCCGTGGAGCGTGCAGCGAGCACTACTCGACGGCGTTACGCCGGGGACAACCGTAGTCATGAAATACGACTCGAACGATGTGACTAGCGGGAACTTCGGCGCGATCCGGATTGATGGCAACGGCTCAAACGTATATCGAGACACGATAGAAGAAGGAAGTAGTAACGGCTTATGCGCCGCGAGCGTTGTCGGTTGTCCTTATCCGAGCACGATAAATCTGGAAACCGGCAATCTGGTTGGCGGAACCAGGACCGGCACAAATCACCGTCTGGACAACACCGATCCAGATTGCGATACGTGGGATGAGACCATGGAAGTGCACGGGCAAGAGCAGTTCATTAGGGCCGAGTGCAACCCGTTCGCCGCGGGAGGTAACTCCGATAGCTTACGAGTTATCGTCATCCCCGTAATTAGCAACCTCTGTAACGGCTCCTGCAGCGTGACGATCACCGAGTTCGCGCTCTTCTTCCTGGAAGGCTACGGAGCAGGCGGGTGTAGAGGCAACAGCTGTGACATTAAGGGGCGCTTCATCAGCTCCAACACTAACTACGGTGCGGATGTCGGTGTGTACAACGAGGATACGCTGGCGCATTTTGTCAAGTTGACGCAGTAGGAGCTACGCTCGAGGAGCGAAGGATATGGTCGCGGCATGAATCACTCCGCGCTGGAACCCCCGGCACGCGGCCACGTGCACGCGAATCGTGGCCGGGCGCTGGCCAAGGGACGCGACCACCCGAATGCGGGCCTCCGAGGTCAGAGTCTGGTGGAGTTAGCGCTTCTGATACCCGTGCTCATGATCTTGGTCTTTGGCATTGTGGATTTCGGCTTGGGGATTCGTACCTACATATCGCTCACGAACGCCACTCGCGAAGGCGCGAGGTTTGCGGCCGTGGGGAATCCGCCTGGCTCGTACCCTTCAGAATGCGACGGCAATACGACCACCACTGTCGTCGGGCGCGTGTGTGTTGTCTCAGAGGGGCTGAACCGGTCGCACATATCGAGTATCACGGTCGAGTACCCGCATGGTGAGGGGGCAGGAAACTCGGTCGTCGTTTCGGCTGCGTACACCTATCACTACGTCACGCCGCTGGGAGACATTATCCACTTCTTTAGTGGCGGCGCTATGACAGAGACGCTGGAGCTTTCCACCTCGACTGACATGCGACTGGAATAGTACCGCCGGCGTTGGAAATCCGGCCCAACGGGCGAGACCTTCGGGCTCAACCGTACCCCCACAGCAATCTGGCAACGCAAAGGCCACGGCGCCTCTTTCGAGGGAGGCGCCACGACCTATCGATTCCCTTGAATTGAGGTGCGCACAGGGCCACACAAGCGCAGGCAGCGCAAGAAAATAGATATGTCCGCTGCGGACTGAGCGTTTTTTGGCGTAGGAGGGCATTTCATGCGATTCCTACGACTGAAGACACAGCTGCGACCCTGTAGAAGGCAGAAGACAGAACAAGGACAGGCGCTCGTCCTGGTCAGCATTCTCCTGGCGGCGATTGGCGGTATGACTGCCCTAGCCGTCGATCTCGGATCGTTGACAGCGGACCGCCGCGACCTACAGAACGCAGCCGACGCGATAGCGCTAGCGGCCTCGCAGGAGCTGCCGAACAGCAGCGCCGCGCAGGCTGCGGCGGCGACCTGGGCGGTAAAGAATGACGTCGACCCGGCGAACATGACGGTCACCATCACCCAGCAAGACGGGTCGAATCCAAATCCAAAGGTGCGTGTGGAGGTGGACCGCGAACACGGCTTTACGTTCGCGCGACTCATTGGCATCAACTCGGCCACGGTGGAAGCCGCCGCGGCGGCCGTAAAGACGTCTCCCGGAGGCTTCGCCCACGGTGGACTCGTGCCATGGTCCATTACGGAAGCGGCCAAAAACTCCGCATCGCCCGGTACGTCGCTCGTGCTCAAATACGACTCCCGTAACGTCACCAACGGCAACTTCGGCGCCATTCGACTCGACGGCAATGGCGCGAACGTCTATCGCGACACGATCAAGTACGGCAGTACGTCCCCTCTTTGCGCCGTAGGGGTGGCGGACTGCAATTATCCATCGACGGTGACCACTCAGCCCGGCAACGTGATAGGCCCCAGCGAAGCCGGGACCGACTATCGACTTGAAGGTACAGATAGCGCCTGCGATACCTGGGACGAAGTGGTGATATCCGCCAACGGTAAGCAGGGCCTAACAGCGGCTTGCAATCCGTTCACTGCGGGTGGCAACCCCGACAGCCTGAGGGTGATTATCGTCCCAATCATCCAGAGTCTGTGTAACGGCGCCTGCGACGTCACCACCACCGAGTTTGCGCTCTTCTTCCTGGAGGGCTATGGCTCAGGCGGCTGCTCAGGCAACGATTGCGAGATCCGGGGTAGGTTCATCAACTCCAACACGAATCTGGGCGCCACCTTAGGCAGGTATGACTCAGATGCGTCCACGGCCCACTTCGTGCGACTCGTCGAGTAGCGCCAGCCCGAATCTGGCGGCTAAAGATTCGAAGCCAGCGTACCGATAGTTAAGTAGGAGGCCCCTAGGGGGGTTTCCTACGCGCTTACAAAGGAAGTTGTACATGACGCGTACAGGAGGCATTGGGCGGAAGCACCGGCCGTCAGCTCAGGAGATGGGCCGCCGTTTGAGCGGCACGCTTCACGGCGGACGGGGGCAGAGTCTCGTCGAGTTCGCGTTCTTACTTCCTGTAATGCTAATCATCATCTTCGGCATTATCGACTTCGGCATGGGATTGCGGTCGTACATCGCCCTCACCAACGCGACGCGCGAGGGCGCCCGGTTCGCCGCTGTTGGCAACCCCGCGGGCAGCTACCCAACCAACTGCGATGGCTTGTCGAACACCACTGTCACCGGCCGCGTGTGCGTGTCGATCCAAGGACTGCAACTGGCAGATGTGACAGACGTCAGCGTTGAGTACCCGAACGGCGAGGCACCGGGCGAGTCGGTCATCGTTTCGGCGGACTACACGTACAACTACATCACGCCTCTGGGGGATTTCATCGCCTTCTTTTCGGGCGGGACCGTGACGGAAACTCTCTCGCTTTCGACGTCGACTGATATGCGATTGGAGTAATCCCATGGCCGGAACAACACCTCTCAAGAGACTGGGACGCGAGCGCGGCCAGGCGATTGTCGTCTTCACGATTCTGCTCGGAGTCATTGGGGGCTTCGCGGCTCTTGCCGTGGATTTAGGGGCATACACCGCTGACCGCAGGGATCTCCAGAACGCGGCCGACGCGATCGCGCTTGCGGCAGCCCAGGAGCTGCCGGACGAGAGTGCCGCCGAAGACGTTGCCCTCGAGTGGGCGGCGAACAACGACATCGAGGCGGACTGGGTGGACCTCACGTTCACACAGCAAAGCCCTCCTTCCGAGCCAAACCCCAAGGTGCACGTGGAGATAACGCGCGATCACGAGTTTGCGTTTGCCCGTCTCATTGGCATCGAATCGACCGATGTGAGTGCGGCAGCGGCCTCGATTAGGACATCGCCTGCAGGCGGTGATGGAGTGATACCGCTCTCCGTCACTGAAGAAGCCCTGAACGGAATTCCCTGGGCGGCGGAGGTCACACTCAAGTATGACTCGAACGACATTCTGGAGGGGAACACCGGCCCTATCCGCATCGACGGTAGCGGTACCGGCAACTGCCAAACATCGCACTCGTACTGCGACGGCGTGAAGTTCGGGGCGGAGAATACCGTCTGCGCTGCGGGCTACGACGACACGTACTGCAGCGGTCCCAGCGTCGTCGACACACAGCCAGGTAACGTCGTCGGGGGTACGAGAGAGGCGATCAATTACCGGATGGACAACACGGATTCTCAGTGTGACACCTTCGAGGAGGTGTTTGAAGACGATCCAACGACGAGCGAACCGGGCGCGTACCGCTTTGACCCGCTGTGCAACCCGTTCATCTCCGGCAGCTACGCGAGCCAGAGGGTGGTCATCATCCCGGTGATCGAAGAGCTTTGCAACGGCGCCTGTGAGGTGACGATCGTCGACTTCGCGCTCTTCTTCATCGAGCGATTGGGAAGCGGCGAGTGTCCTGGCGGCGGAACTGGAGTTGCGGGAAACGGCGGGGGCGGCGTGAGCGGGCACCGGCCGGATCACAATCCGCCCGGCCGGGCGACCAACACGCCAACATTCACGCCGTTGCCTGCTACGCCAACATTTACACCAGGGCCGACACCAACGCCAACGCCAGAACCGTGCCCCGGAGGCGGCGGAGGTGCCTGCACCGGGAATGACTGTCTGGTAATAGGTCGATTCGTGCAAGTGGGGCAGAACGTGGGCCTGCTCGCTGGAACGTTCAACCCAGACGCGTCCAACACATTCATACGCCTGGTAGAGTAAGCGAAGAATGACTGCGGGCGGTGCCATCTCCCAATTTCACCGCCCGCAGCACGAGTCCCCGGTCTTACCGGGTAGTTACCCTACGGCTAGAAAGGCCACCTCCCTTCCTAAGAAATTTGCCACCCCCTTCCTAACGCGTCGCTACGGTGCGCCGGAGGAAGGCGGGAAGCTCTGTGTCCGCGGGGTTGGCCAGCGGCGGCTCTGCCGCGAAGTGATGGCCAACCTCCGAAGATTGCTCCGCCGTCGATAGTGCGCGCGGGCCGAGCGGGAAGCCGGTCGCGATAACCGTCACCTTCACCTCGTCGGCCAAGCTGGGATCGATCGTCGTGCCGAAGATGATTTCTGCGTCCGGCGCGACGACCTCAGAGATAACCTTCGCTGCGGCGTGCAGTTCGTGGAGTCCAAGGTTGCGCGCGCCCGTTACGTTGAATAGCACGCCCTTCGCGCCCTCGATGCTGACATCGAGGAGAGGACTCGATATAGCCTCCCTGGCGGCTTCCACGGCGCGGTTCTCGCCGCTCGCGCGACCGATCGCTAGCAGCGCCGGGCCCGCGTCCTGCATGATCCGGCGCACGTCAGCGAAATCGAGGTTGATCTCTCCAGGCAACGTGATCAGCTCCGAGATGCCCTGGATGCCCTGACGTAGCACGTCGTCCGCGCTCTTGAACGCCTCTTCCACAGTAACTTCGGGCCCGCATGTGGCTAGCAGGCGATCGTTCGGGATGACGATGAGCGTGTCGACGCGTTCGCGCAGCTCGGCGATGCCCTCGTCGGCCTGCTGCCGGCGCCTTGCTCCTTCGAAGTCGAACGGCTTCGTGACAACGCCGACTGTCAGGGCCCCGCCTTCACGCGCGATCTCCGCGACGACTGGGGAAGCGCCCGTCCCGGTACCCCCGCCCATGCCCGCAGTGATAAAGACCATCTCAGCCCCGCGGACAGCATCGAGTATCTCGTCCCTACTCTCCTCGGCGGCGTGCATCCCCTTGCCGGGGTCGCCACCCGCACCGAGGCCCTTGGTCAGCTTGTCGCCGATGCGAATGCGCGCTGGTGCTTCGCAGCGGGCGAGGGCCTGTTGGTCCGTGTTTATTCCGACGAACTGCACGCCGGCGACATCCTCAGCAATCATACGATTGACGGCATTGCAGCCACCCCCACCGATGCCGATCACCTTAATTGGCGGCAAGCCATTCGTCCCTGAGCTCATGGCCGGTTCCCTCCTTCGGGGCACCCGACGCTCCGCGCGGGCCTGTGCGTCGCGTGCGAGTGCGCTAGTCTCTCTCTCCCCCAATGGTTCTGGCTCGTCGT
>JBKKBW010000374.1:0-7015 GCA_046713635.1 Dehalococcoidia bacterium | reverse complement strand
GTCCGTGACGCTGGCGGGGTGGGTGAACCGCCGCCGCGACCACGGCGGCCTGGTCTTCATCGTCCTGCGCGACAGCAGCGGGCTCGTCCAGATCGTCTTCGACCCGAACGACGCGCCGGACGCGACGAAGGCCGTCCACGACGTCCGCAACGAGTACGTGCTGCTCGTCCGCGGCGAGGTCGCGCCACGCAAAGAGGGCACCGAGAACCCGAACCTGCCCACCGGCGCCATTGAGGTGCGTGTCCGCGAGCTGGAGGTGCTGAACGAAGCCAAGACGCCGCCCTTCCCGATCAACGAAGACAGCGAAGTGGCGGAGCTGCTCCGCCTGCGCTATCGCTACCTGGACCTGCGCCGCGAGCGCATGGCGAAGAACCTGCGCATCCGGCACAAGGTCATCTCGTACATCCGTCAGCACCTGTCCGAACGCGGCTTCGTCGAGATCGAGACGCCCATCCTCACCAACAGCACACCTGAGGGCGCGCGCGACTTCCTGGTGCCCAGCCGTCTCCAGCGCGGCAGCTTCTACGCGCTGCCGCAGTCCCCGCAGCAGTACAAGCAACTGCTCATGGTCGCGGGCTTCGAACGTTACTTCCAGATCGCGCGCTGTCTGCGCGACGAGGACATGCGCGCCGACCGCCAACCGGACTTCACGCAGCTCGACCTGGAGATGAGCTACGCGACGCAGGAAGACGTGCTCCAGCTCTTCGAAGAGCTGTTCACCGGCCTCGTGCAGGACGTGCGGCCCGACATGAAGATCGTCTCGCCGTTCCCGCGCTTGACCTGGCACGAAGCGATGCGCCGCTTCGGTAGCGACAAGCCCGACCTGCGTTACGGCATGGAGCTGTTCGACATCACCGACCTCGCCAAGACATCGGAGTTCGGCGTCTTCAAGAACGCCGCGACCTCCGGTGGGGCTGTCGAGGGCATCTGCGTCGCAGGCGGCGAATCGTTCTCGCGCAAAGAGATCGACACGCTGACGACGTTCGTGCAGGGCTACGGCGCGAAGGGCCTCGTATCGATCGCGCTGCTGGGGGATCCCGCTTCGATCAAAGAAGACGAGATCCGCTCGCCAGTCGCGAAGTATCTATCAATCGCCCTTATCCGCGAAGCAGCGCAGCGCGCGGACGCAAAGAAGGGCGACCTGCTGCTGCTTGTCGCTGGCGAAGGCGGCAAGCGAGCGCTCGAAGCAGGCTCGGCGGCGCGCGTCAAGCCCGCGCTCGATGGCCTCCGACGCGAGGTCGCCGCCCGCCAGAAGCTCGCCGACACGACCGTGCTGCACTACGGCTTCGTCACGGAGTTCCCGCTCGTCGAGTGGAACGACGAGTTCGAACGCTGGGAGGCGCTCCACCACCTGTTCACCGCGCCGTTCGAAGAGGACATCCCCCTGTTCGACACGGACCCGGCGAGCATCCGAAGCCAGGCCTACGACCTGATCTGCAACGGCACGGAGCTATCGAGCGGCAGCGTCCGTATCCATCAGCGCGCGATGCAGGAGAAGGTGTTCCGTCTGCTCGGCATCAGCGACCGTGACGCCGAGCAGCGCTTCGGCCACATGCTGGAGGCCTTCGAGTATGGCGCGCCGCCTCATGCAGGGTTCGCGCCGGGGCTCGACCGCGTGGTCGCGCAGCTCGCCGGCGAGGATGACATCCGAGAGGTGATCGCGTTCCCGAAGACGAAGACCGGCGCGGAGCCGATGACGGGCGCGCCGTCCCCGGTACCGCAGGCACAGCTCGATGAGCTCGGCATCCGCATCGTCGAAGAGCCTAAGAAGGACGAATAGCCACAGATTTCGCAGATTACACAGATGAAACCAAAAGATATCCGTGTCGTATCTGTGTCATCTGTGCCATCTGTGGCTCCATGATCCACGCGCTCTCGTTTGACCTCGAAGAATGGTACCACGGCGACTTGCTGGCACAGTACGTGCCGGTCGACGAACGGCGACCGCAAGTTGTCGATGCGATGCGGCCGATCACGGCGCTGTTGCGCAAGGAGGGTGTGCGCGCAACGTTCTTCACGGTCGGCGAAGTCGTCCGCGACCACCCGGACTTACTGAAGCAGCTCGTCGACGACGGGCATGAGATCGCCTGCCACACGATGACGCATCCGAACCTCTGGCGGCTCACGAAAGCAGAGTTCGAGGACGAGCTCACGCAGTACGCCTCCGCGGCGAGCGTCGCGCTGCCCGGCGTCGCGCCGATCGGCTTTCGCGCGCCAATGTTTTCGCTGGACCAGCGTTCCCCGTGGGTGTTGGAGACGCTGCGCGACGCGGGCTTTCGCTACGACAGCAGCATCGTGCCGGTGAAGACACCCTGGTACGGCGTCGGGAACGCACCGCTGGGCATCTATCGCGCATCGTACAAGGACCCGTCGAAGCGCGACGGCGATGGCTTCCTAGAGTTCCCGTTGACCGCGTGTGCGCTCGGGCCCGTACGCATCCCGACCGCGGGTGGCGTGTACTTCCGGCTGATTCCGTATCCCGTGTTCCGTTCGCTCCTGCGTCGCGTCGAGAAGAAGCGTCCGTTCGTTATCTACGTGCACCCATGGGAGACGTACGCCGGCACGCCTTCGTACCCGCTGCCGTTCATCGAGCGCTTCGGCCTGTACACGGACATCAGGCATACGCTCCAACGGCTCGAACGGCTGCTGAGCGACTTCCGCTTTGCGCCAGTGCGGGAGGTGCTGAACGTCTAAACCACATCGTAGTCGCCGAAGGTAAAGAACCAGTTCTTGACGTTGAGCGCTTGCGCCGGCCCGCGCGCGACGAGGCGGAACGGCTGCGGCAGCAGGAACTTGGGGAGCGGGCGGAAGCGGGCCTTGCGCAAAAGCGCGTACTCGTGCGCGTGCGGCAGCATCAGCGCCGCCAGCAGATCGACCTCCTCGCCGGCGAAGTGTGCCAGCGCGTGCGAGAGCAGGGCCTCGCCGGCGCGCCGGCCGCGTTCGGAAGCCTCGGTCACGAAATCGACGACGAGCCCCGCCTGCAGGCCAAGCATGCTAGCGACGCGGAGCACGATGTAGCCGGCAAGCTCGCGGTTGACGATCGCAGCCAAGCATGAATACTCGCGGAGCGGGATGCGCAGATACCGCCACTCGAGGTACGAAGCGTCCCGCACGACCATGACACGGTGTCGATTGCGGAGGCGCTTCCAGAGATCATCGAACGCCTCGTCGAACTGGATCACCTGCCCAACCTCCACCCCGGTAACGTCGATCGGCTCACCTGGTAAGGCCGGCGCGAAGGGGCGCGTGACGAAGGCAGCCATATCGGGGAGCAGTGGCACGCCCAAACGTGACCGAGCTAGCCGTCGCATATTGACCGGGCGGACGAGAAAGGCGATGTCACCGGCATGCGTATGGCCCAGTCGAGAGACGAAACCTGGAAACGAATTAGCGTTCGGCATAGCGTAAGCGAGCGCGACCTCGGCCTGCGTCATCAGCGCATCGGACGACGCGCCGAGCGCCGCGAACATCCCCTGCCGCCGGTATTCGGGATTTGTGGCGACATTGAGGGCTATCGCGGCCAGGCGTGGCTCGCTATCGATGGCGACCCGAATGGGAATGGCGCCGAACTGTCCGATAACGTGTCCGCTAGCCTCGTCGATCGCCAGTGAAGCGAGCGCGAGGCCTGCCGGGTTCTCCAGGTACTGCCAGCGATGGTACTGTTCGTCAGTGATCTCAGCTTCAGGCCAGATACGCTGAGTGAAAGCAGTTACGCCCTCGGCGATGTCCGGGCTATACGCTGCGGCCCGCCATGTGGTCTGATTAGGCATAATGCTCATCATAGGTGAATTGAAGATCAGACGGTTGTAAACGCAATGGAAGCGAATCGAAGCTCGCGCCTGGCGGGAATGGCGCCGCCGATCACTATCCAACTCGACGTGCTGATCCGCTGGATTACGTCGCGTGAGATGGCCGGACGCTGGGCGTTCCTCGCCGTTGCGGCCGGTATCTTCGCCGTGCAGGTCCCCGTACTTGGCATGTACTTCATCGGGGACGACTTCGTGCCGTTGGGCGACGTCGCATCGCACAGCTCGTGGTCGTACATTCGCGATTCGTTCCTGCTGGATGACCCAACGCCCAACTGGCGCTTCCTGAGCGGGCTAGTCTACTTCGCTCTCTACAAGACGTTCGGGCTCAATGCATTCGCGTTCCTCCTCACGAGCCTGGTTGTGCACATTGCGTCGGCCGGGCTACTGTTTCGGTTCGTGAGCCGGCACACAAGCTCGCTGGCCGCAGCAGCGACGGCAGCCGCAGTGTTCGGCATGTCCGCCGCGTATGTGCCTACCGTGGCATACGCGACAGCCTTCACACACATTCTCGGAACCTTCCTCCTTATGGTGGCGTTGGTGACCATCGACGAAGCGCTGGACCACGACCATCGGGAGTTGTGGCGAACCGCATCTGTGCTGTCATTCGCGCTGGCCGTGATGGCGAACGAGCCTGTCGCTGTAATCGCGCCGGTGTTTGCCGTTCTTGCGCTCTGGCGGGTGTTCCAACTCGACGCCAAGACGAACCTCGACTGGGCGATCGCGGTAGGGGTGAGCCTCGCGTACCTCGTGATCGGCATCGCTGCAATCACAGCGCTTGCAGCATGCAACTGTACTGCCGCAGACGATCTGACCGGCCCCGGTAGCCACGTCTTTGGCAACATCTGGATCTACCTTGGCCGCTTGATTTGGCCGATCGGCCTTGAGTGGCCGGGAGAAGCGAGCCTTGCCCACACCACAGGCGGCGCGGTTGTCATGGCGCTGGCGGTGTTCGCGCTGGTGCGCGGGCCCGCAGCCGCGCGCGTCGCCGTTCTATTCTTGGCGCTCACTCTGGTGCCGTATCTGCCTGTCGACTGGATTCTGGCGCCGCGATACGTGTACTTGGCGGCCGCGCCATTCTCGATGCTTGCCGCTCTCTTGCTGTTCGACCTCTCGCAGCAGCTTCGGCGAGTCTCGCCCGCACTTCCTGCTCTGGTTGGAGTTGCGGTGCTAAGTGCCGTCGGGCTGCTGGCCTGGCAGACGTGGATGCAAAACCACGTAATCGCCGACGATTCGGGTCGCTGGCGAACCCTGGTGGCCGGTCTACAGGAGCGCTATCCGGATCTGCCGGATGGCAGCCGCGTCTACGTACGAGGCGGGCCGCTAGCGGATGCACTTTGGCAGCAGGAGGTCATGCCGGCGGTCGGTAGCCTGCTTTGGGATGACGTGGAGCTGGTCACTGTGCCGCAGATGGCTCGCATGCTCTGTGCCGCACCCGAACGCGGTACCTACGTTATCGACTTTAATGGCGACAACTTCGGTACCTTGCTAGAAGGCCTAAGCCCATCACGCGAACTGATTGTAAACGACCCGCTGGCCGGTGGCGTGCCTCCGCTGATCGTCAATTGCGACAAGGGGCCGCCTTCTTGAGTCGGATGCGCGCGTCGCCGGCACTGCCAGCGGCGGGCACCTTCGGTCTGCCTACCGCTCTCAAATCGAACAGTACGCTCAACAGCGTTCGCGCGCACAGCCACCTGCTCTGGCTGGGCGGCATACTCATCGTCGCACTCATCGTGCGCGTGGTCTGGGTGAGCAACGTCCAGCCTGACCCGCGGGACGGGCGTTTCGACGACAGCGTCTGGTACTACGGCGCAGGCAAACATCTTGCCGATGGCGACGGCTACGTGTACCCCCTTGACACGTTTTGCGCGCAACGAACGGACGAAGCGTGCGAAGGACGCTGGGAACCTGGCCAGAAGCTTGAACCAACGGCACTCTGGGCGCCCGGATACCCAATGCTGCTCGCGGCGTTGTTTCGCCTGCCCGGCGACGACATCGCGGCGGCGCGGATCGTGAACGTGCTCGCTGGGCTCGCCCTGATCGCGGGCGTGTACTACCTGGCGGCCAAGCTGTGGAATAGGGCAGCGGGGCTGTGCGCAGCCGCCGCAATCGCCTTCTTTCCGAGTAACGTCTACTTCTCAAGCCTACTGCTCAGCGAGTCGGTGTTCACAGCCGCTGCCGTGCTCCTGCTCTGCCTCACGGTCGGGTGGACACTGGGCGTGGATACGCCGCGCTGGCGCATGCTTGTGCTCGGCTTGGCGGCGGCGTGCGTGGGAATGCTGCGGCCCGAGGGTGCGTTCATCGTCCTCGCGATCATAGCGACGTGGATTGTCGTACACCGGTCGTTGCGGACAGTCGCGATATTCACCGGACTGCTCGTCCTTGGCATGGCGGTGCTGTACGTTCCGTGGACCATCCGCAACATTGTGCAGCTTGACGCGCCGGTCGTCGGCACCACAGGGCTCGGACAAGTACTGATCCAGGGGCACAACCCGGAAGCAGGAGGGCGACCGGACCTCTTTGCCGTAACGCAGCTCTGGGACAAGTATCGCGACGTGCCGTTCCCCGAGCGCGAGCTCCGGATCAACAATGAAGGCATTAGCGAATCGATCGACTATGCGGTGCATCACATACCGCGAGAGATCAGCCTTGTTCCGCACCGGCTCGCCTGGTTCTTCCGTGGCGATGATACCGTGGTGTTCTGGGTGCAGAACGCACCACCGGGCGAATCGCGACCCTTCTCCATTGCCTGGGAGGGGCGGCTGGAAACCATCGCGAACGTGTACTATTACGTGATCGCAGCTTGCATGGTACTAGGACTGCCGTTTTGGCTGTCACGCACGCATCGCCACCACACGATTATCTGGGCGCCCTTCGCCGTATACGTCACGATGTGGGCCATGTTTTTTGTCGGCGAGGCGCGTTATCACTTCCCTCTACTGCCAATCTTTTCGATCCTGGCGGGCACAGGCGTCGCTGCGGCCGCTGAACGCCTATCGAGCGTGCGTTCGGTCCCACGCTCCACAGCCCAGTAGCGCCGGCTCCCGCCTTCAGCGAAACGCGGCTATACTTGGCGGCAGGAGCTCCTGTTGATGCCAAACGCCGCTGTTGTGCGTATCGAGCGCTCCCGATTAGAGTCGCTGATCGGGCGCTTGGGCCATGACGACACCCCCTTGGTCTACACAGACCGCAATCCCCTGGTTCGCGAG
>JBKKBW010000373.1:0-1268 GCA_046713635.1 Dehalococcoidia bacterium | reverse complement strand
GGTAGAAGAGCTGCTCGCGGTCGACCGGCCCGACCGTCGCGCCGTGGCTGCATTTCGATACGTCGTGCGCCAGGATCTCCAGGATCGGCGTCGGCGCGGCCTTCGCCGTATCGCTCAGGAGCAGGTTCCGGCTCGTCTGGTTCGCTTCGGCCTGACTCGCCGTCTTGCGAAGATTCACGACGCCGTTCCAAACGATCGACGCATGGTCCGTGAGCGCAGCCTTGAACAGCAGATCGCTCTGCGTTTTCGGCGCGATGTGCTCTTGCAGCGTGTCGTAGTAGAACTGCTGGTGGCTGTCGCCCAGGAATAGTCCGGACAGCTTCACATGCGAACCGTCTTCGGCCATAACCGCGTCGACGCGCGATCGCGTCAGCGATCCGCCCAGGCCGAGCAAGATCGCCTCGAACGAAGCATCCTTAGCGAGCCGCGCGCGGGTCGTGACGAAGTTCTGTGTGTTGCGACCTGACCGCTGCACTTCGACGAAGCGGACGCGCGCTCCCTCCCGCGCGATCACTTCGACCGCGCCAGAGATCACGCTCAGTCCGTCGGCGTTCGTTGAGGCGCCTTCCTGGATCACCGTCACGCTGCTGTTCGCTTCCGCGATGATCAACAGATGCGGGAACGTTGCCAGTCCCGGCGTGCTCACGCCGGCTGCGTATTCGATTGGCAGCTCTACTTCGACTCCGCTTGGTACGTAGACGAAGGCGCCGCCGCTCCAGAGCGCCCCGTGCAGCGAAAGGTACTTCCACTCCGCCGCCGTCACAACCGAAAGCAGGTGCTCACGCACGAGCGCCTCGTGTGTGCCCGCAGCAGTATGCAGGTCTGTTAGCATCACTCCGCGCTTCGCTAGCGATGCGCCGAGCTGCTGGTACACCACGTCCGAATCGTGCTGGACGATACGTCCGGCCAGCTCCTCACGCTCATCCCAGAGCGAACGGAGCTCCGCCGGAAGGCCCGCGGCGCTCTCGATAGCGTCGCGTACCGGAGCGAACGGCATCAGTCCATCGATCGTTAGCGCGTCCGTCTCGAAACGCTTCCACTCCTCGGATAGCGGGTCGGGCATCGGCGCCTCTTCGAACAGGCGCCACGCTTCCAAACGCTGCTTCAGCAGCCACTCCGGCTCGTCGCATCGTGCCGACAAGCGTTCAACCGCCTCGCGCGAGATCGTCAGTTGTTCTGTCTGAGTTGTCATGCGTCCTCGTCGTCGTTGTGCTGGTGTAGCGCGCGGATATGGTTGATCTCGCCCGCGTGGTACAGGTCGTGCTGGA
>JBKKBW010000372.1:0-2772 GCA_046713635.1 Dehalococcoidia bacterium | reverse complement strand
GATGACAATAGAGTCCTAAATCCGCGAAGCATGGATCCCGTCGTGAGAATGGCCCTGCCGAGATGAACGCCCCGCCGGACGAGGCCAAGCTCATCGAGCTCAGCCGGGAGGGCGATCTCCAGGCGTTCAACCAGCTCGTCGAGACGTATCAGAACCAGGTCTACAACCTATGCCTGCGCATGCTCGGCTCGCAGCAGCCGGCCGAGGACGTAACGCAGGATGCTTTCATTTCTGCCTTCAAGAACGTAGGCAAGATGCGCGGGCCCAGCGTGAAGAGCTGGCTGCTGCGCATCGCCGCGAACGCCTGCATCGATGAGTTGCGCCGCCGCCAGCGTCACCCGCAGGTCTCGATTGATTACCGCCGCGATGGCGACGAGACAGAAACATCGTTCGATGTGCCCGATCTCACACCTGGTCCTGACCAACTCGCCGTCCGAGAGGAGTTACGGCACGCGCTCCAGCTCGAGCTAATGGATCTCCCTCCCGATCAGCGTCTTGCTGTCGTCCTCTGTGATGTCGAGGGCCTCGCCTACGAAGAGATCGCAACGGCCATGAAGACGTCTGTGGGAACTGTGAAGTCGCGCATCAGCAGGGGCCGGGCCAGGCTTCGCGAGGCTCTTCAGAATAAGCCGGAACTGTTCGGCGACCTGGTTCGTCATACTAGAGGAACGGAATAAAGGGGGAAGCCAAGGCTTGCCATTCGGACGCCAGAACCACTGCTCGGAAGCTGACCTGAGCGCGTATCTCGATGCTCAGCTTCCCGATGCCGCCAAGCAGCGCTGCGATGCGCATCTCACGGCGTGTGGCGACTGCCGCGAAGCGCTCGACGGCTTGAGCGCTGTCCGCTCATCGCTGCGCCAACTGCCCCAGGCGGCAGCACCGCGTTCGTTCCGGCTCCGCGAGGCGCAGGTGGAGGTGATTCGCTCGCGCCAGCCTGCGTTCATCGTACGCGTGATGCCTCAGCTTAGCGGCATAAGCGTGGTTTCCCTGGTCGCCTTCCTCGCGCTCGTAGGGATCAACGCGTCCGGAGGCGTCGGTGTGGGAGATGGTGACTCGGATAGTTCGGGCGCCAGTCTCACAAGGTCCCTCCAGGAGGACGCTGCCGCGAGCAACAGCCCTCCTGACAGCGACACCCTCGAGGCGTCGGAGGCATCGCCCGATGCTACATCTGAACCGCTGCCTCAGGGTGCGACTCGCAATGGCACGAACGACGCATTTAGCGGTGATGATGCCTTGTCCGCCGAGGCCACCCGTACGGCAGCCGCCCAATTCGCGCCCGACCCCGTCAGTGAAGGCGAAGACGGCGATGGCACGGCAAGCAGCGCTAGCAATGTCAGCGACGACAGCAACACCGGCCTGTACATCGCCATGGCACTCACTGCTGCGCTCGCCCTCGCCAGCGGCAGCCTCGCCTTCGCTGCCTGGCGCCGCACGGCGTAGCTAACCTCTCGTGCCTCCGGCTCCTGTGCTAACATCAGGCGTTCTACGCCTGTGATTGCCTTGGAGGAGACGATGCCTGACGCGCCTGACTACCAGCACATCCTCTACGGACGACGCGGTCGCGTCGCGCTTATCACGCTCAACCGTACGGAGAAGTTGAACGCCTGGACAGGCGTCATGGAGCGCGAGTTCATCCACGCGGTGAACCGATCCGCCGCCGATCAGGAGATAGGCGCGTTAGTCGTCACCGGGGCGGGTAGGGGGTTCTGCGCGGGCGCCGACATCGGGGGCTGGTCACAGGACATCGCCACGCGCGACCAGCGGCGGCCTGCATCGCCGAACATCGCGCAGGACGGCAGCCCCGAAGTTCCCCACGCCCTCACGAGGGGTAAGCCAGCGATAGCCGCGATCAACGGCCCCTCCATAGGCATCGGCCTGACGATGCCGCTGGCCTGCGACATTCGCATTGCTTCTGACCAGGCGACGTTCTCGGCGCGCTTCGTACGCATCGGCCTGACGCCGGAGTGTGGCAGTACGCGCTATCTGCCGCTTGTCGCCGGGCTGCCGAACGCACTCTATCTCGCCCTGACGGGCCGCATCATCGACGCCAACGAAGCGAAGGAGCGCCGCCTCATCGATCGCATCGTCCCGCACGACAAGCTCATGGATGAAGCGATGGCGCTCGCCGAAGAAATCGCCGCTAACCCCTCGGACGCTGTTTGGGGCGCCAAGCGCATGCTGCATGAGAACGCCGCCGAGGACAATCTTCGGACGGTGGTCAACCGTGAAGTCCACATGATCCGCGAAATGCGCCGCTTGCCTGATCACGCCGAGGCGGTTAGCGCCTTCATGGAGAAGCGTCAGCCCAAGTTTCACTGATGTAGGGGTGGCCACTCGGCCGCCCCGTGGTGACGGAAGGAGCAACCAATGACCACCGCCCAAGACACTACGGCAGCAACGCTTGACGTCATCGATAGGTTCAACCATGTGTTCAATCAGCACGACGTTGACGCGATCATGGCGCTCATGACGGACGACGTCGTCTTCGAGAACACCAGCCCCCGGCCGGATGGCGAACGGTTCGAGGGCCAGGCCGCCGTGCGGGCGTTCTGGGAGCAGTTGTTCGCGTCTTCTCCGAACGCCCACTTCGAGGCGGAAGACATTTCGGCTGGCGACGACCGCTGTACCGTGCGCTGGCGCTACACGTGGAAGAACGCCGATGGCTCGGGCCACGTTCGCGGAGTAGACGTCTTTCGCGTCCGCCATGGCAAGGTCGCCGAAAAACTCTCGTATGTCAAAGGGTAGGGCGGTCCTGAGCGAACGCCAGTGTAG
>JBKKBW010000371.1:0-1292 GCA_046713635.1 Dehalococcoidia bacterium | reverse complement strand
GGCACGCAGCCCGGCCCTTCTTGTAAGGGCGGCGCATGCGTCGCCCGACGCGGTGCCCTCTACGGCCGCACTCCAATCAGCCGCGCGAGCGACACCGTGCTCAGCGTCGCGATCGCGCTGTACCACTTCACCCGGTGCCGCGTCGCGTCCTTCGACTCCAGCTCGCCTATCGGCTGCACCTGGATCCCGTTCTCCGCCGTCAGCCCAACGACACCCTGATCGGCCTCCCCCATCGAGAAGCAGTACACCGTACTGCAGTCGGTCGACGAACCGACCGTCTTCGCGTCCGAGATGTAGTCGTTGACGAACACCGGCACGCCGTTGTAGAGCTGCACCCACTCCAGGAAGTTCCCCGGCCGCGACTCCAGCACCGCGCCGCTCGTCCGCACCAGGCTCTGCAAGGTTCGGCGGGTCCGCCGCGACATGATCAGCGCGATATTCTTCGTCTTCACCGCGTCGATCAGCTCGTCCAGCTTCGCCAGCGTCAACGTCGCGCCGTTCGTCCCCATCGAGACTGTCTGTCCCGCCGGCAGCCCCGCTGTGATCTTATCGATGCCGTCGAACGACTTTGCGTCCACAGCCACGTCACCGTTGATGAACGTATCCGACCACTTACGCGCCAGCGCCTTCGCCTTCTGCTGGATCACCGCCGCTTCGATGTCCTGCACGTTACGGCGGCTCGCCTGCACGAAGTTATCAACGTCCGCGTCTCCGCCCAGTATCTTCAGCGCCACGGAGACTTGGGTAAAGTCCGGCGTGCTCTCCGTCCACGAATCGCCAACGTTGAAGAATGCGATCGCAGGCTCCGTGTTCAGCCGGTTATACACGAAGTTATTGCCGATCACCTCAATGAACGGCAGCTCGTCCAGTATGTGCTCCTCCTTCACGATCGTTTCGATGACACCGGCCAGCACCATGTCCGTGGCCAGCTTGGCCGACTCCGCAAGCGTAAGGGCCATGTTCGTCTCCTCTCGTTACCCGCTCGCCCGAACCTCAAGGCGACTCCCGCGAGAGTAAACCCATCGTGAAATAACTCCAAGCATCTGATGTCACCCTGCCTGTCATTCCGAGCCCCGTGCCCGTAGGGGAGGCCTTTAGGCCTCCCGCACCGCTGGTACGTCGTTCAATACGCCGAACTTACGCGTTTCAAGAGCGAGAGCCGGGCCAACCGCGATCCCAGTCGCGCACAGCCATGCGCCCCGGTCGCCGAAGCTGCGAACGCAATCGTAGGGGCGCATGGCCATGCGCCTCGCCGTAGGCGAGCAACGTAGGGGCGGGTTTCAAACCCGCCC
>JBKKBW010000370.1:0-3136 GCA_046713635.1 Dehalococcoidia bacterium | reverse complement strand
GTGTACTGACAGGGCGTGATCAGGCCGTCCTTGCGCACGACGGCGCCGAGGAAGGCCGCGTCGAACGGCGCACCGTCCACCGTGAGCGAGCCGCGCAGCACGACGCGGCCGGACGCGCCAGGGACATCATCGGCCTCGGGCGATCCTGCCCGCGGTGCGAGCTCGAACTCACCGGTCAACGTCGCGAGGTCGCCGAGGACGTCCTGACCTTCCGGCTTCTCGCCGCGCTCGACCCAGGCGACGAGCGCTTCGAGATTCCCTTCCCACTCCGCGAAGTTGTAGCCGCAGTGGCCCGGATCGCGAATGACGCGCTGGACGAGCAGGTCGCCCTTGCCGGCGGATTCGACCCGTTGACGGTAGATCCGTGTCTGCCCGATCGGCACCTGGCCATCGCCGGTGGTGTGGACCGTGAGGAGAGGGATCTGAAGGTCGCCAGTGGTTTCTTCACCTTCACTGAAGGAACGCATCAGCTCGTCGTTCGTCCGGAAGCGGATGGCAGCGCGGTTGAAGTCCTCGGTCGAGACGCCGCTGACAGGACCGAGCTCGTATGTCATGTCTGCGTTGGCCGCGAGCTGCGGGAGGACGAGAAACAGCGCGCGCTCCCAGTTCGTGTCCTCTTCGGAGTGGATGCCCTCGCGGTCGAAGGCGCGCGGCCCGCCGGTGAGATCGATCAGGATGTCCTCGAACCGCTTGTGCGTGGCCGGCTCCTCTACCGCGGGCATGATGCGATCGCGGACGAGCGCGGCGATGTCTGTGCTGGCGTCGAACTCCGCCTGCGTGACACCCGCGAGGTAGGCGCCGGCAACGAAGTGGTTGACCGGAGTCGTCGCTCCCGGGGTCTGTCCGGCGCTACCACACATCCCGAGCGCACCATCGAAGCGGTCGCCGTAACGCTCAGCGGCGATGTGGCTGGCGGCGCCGCCCATCGAATTGCCGGAGACGTACGTCCGGTCGGGTCGCCCGTACTTGTTCGCGAAGAAATCCCAGAGCGCGGCGGTCTCATCGGCGGAGCGGCCGGGTATCGACGATGTACTACTGAAGCTCGACGCGCCCCAGGCGTAGCCGTTGAGTATTAGGTAGGTGCGGATGCCGGGCGCGGAAGCCCGTGTCTCAGGGGCAAGCTCTCCGTAGCCGTGCATGAAGAGGACGAGCCGGCCGTTCCAGTCGTCGGGCATCTCGATCTGGTAGACGGCGCCGCCGAGCCGTCCGAAGTCGGCTGTGGCGCCGGGCAGCGCCTCGAACGCCGGGTCGCCGAGCGTGACGCCGTCTGGTTCCTGCCGAAACGACACGGGCGAGGGGAGCGGTCGCGCCGTCGCGGTAGCGTCGGGCGATGGAGTGCCGTCGCCGCCACAGGCTGTGGCGATAAGCCAGACAATTGTGGCCAGGAGCGCCGCTATTCGGATAGCAAAAGATGTCCGCATACGCCTGTGTCAGGTATACACCGGCGGGGACGGAGAGGTTCCGGTGCGATGGCAGGCCGTCTGAGATGGATTGTGACACCAGGGCGCCCGCGGGTCGCCCTACGACCCGCGGGCGACCGCAGCGGTAGTCTTTGTCCGCGCCCTTGTAGTCCAAGACCTGGACCTTCGTTTCGCCGGGGAGGGTGCTCTTCGTCACCGCGAGCTTCGGCTGGCGTTCGTCGTTCGCCATCTTCGCGCCGATCTCCTTAAGGAAGCGGTCGAGCGGCTCCAGGTCGTCCTTCGACGCAGCTGTCTTGTAGTGCATCGGGATGACGAGCTTCGGCTCGAGCAGGCTGATCGTCTCTGCAGCGGCGCGCGCGTCGATCGTGTTCGTGCCTCCGACGGGCGCCAGCAGGATATCGACACCGCTCAGCTCTTCGACCTGCTCTGGCGTCGGCACGTGGCCGATGTCGCCCAGGTGGCAGACACGTACGTCGTCCAGCTCGATCACGTACGCGACGTTCTTGCCGAGCTTCGTGCCCTTCTCGTCATCGTGGTAGGTGCGGATGCCAGTGATCAGCACGCCGGAGACCTCGAATTCGCCGGGGCCCTGGAGCACGCGCGGCGTGCCCGCGACGCCCGCGACGTTGTTGTGGCCGGCGTGGTCGTGGCTGACGGTGACGATGTCCGCCGTAGGGCGGCTGATGCTGTAGCCGGTGTCTTTGCCAGCGGGATCCATCACGACCGTCGCGTCCTTGCCGCGCAGCCGGAAGCATGAGTGTCCGAGCCAGGTGATCTCCATATCGAGCCCTCCTCTACGTAGGATACGAAGCGGAGGGTTGGAGCGCTATCGAGCCTGTGCATTGTGCTACACGGTACACTCGACACATGACAGCCACGATGGACGAAGCTCTGGCGATCCTCGAAGGCACGGGTCCTGAATTCGGGAGAGGCCTTTCCAATCACGGTCCGATGGCAGCCGACGCCCTCCTCGCCCTCGGTCGCGACGATGCTGTCATCTCTTGGACAGAAAACTATCGGCGACGCCTGCGGGAACAGGCCGAGGCGCGCAACCCGACCCCGGATGACTGGCGTGAGGCGTTAGGTGACGGAGGCCGAATTGGCGACTGGATCGCGTTCTTCGATCGCCAGTTGGCGGAGCAGCCCTGGCGCGACGTGCTGAACATCTGGGCGCCCCGCCTCGCGCCGGGGATTATCGCTGCAGCGACACACGGCGTAATCCGCACCGGACATGCGGCACGTTCGGTCTCGGCCCAACCTACCGCGGCGCGTCTGCACGAACTTGCGCAAGGCCTGGGCTACTGGGCAGCCCGGTATCGCACATTGCCGGAGATGTCCGCTCAGGCCACGGGAATGCAGTTTCCGTCTGACGCGCTCCGCAATGTCGAGACCGTGCCGGCGTCAGATCGGCGACGTGGCGGCTTGATCACGGACGGCCTCGCATCGCTAGAGAGGCTGCCGTCGTTTGCGAACGTTGCCGCGCTCGTGGACGCATCGATTGACGCATCTCGTTTCATCTCTGATCTCACGGAGACGTTCGCGGGCGTGTATCTGGCGAATGCGAGGGATACCGGCCAGGTGATCACGTTTATACATGCCATCACTGGACCGAGCGCAATCAGGCTCATGGCGCCCTACCTCGACGACCGAGCAAAACAGGCTTGTCTGCGCTATGGCTGGCAGGCGGCAGCCGCGCTGTACGCAGCGTTCGGAGA
>JBKKBW010000369.1:0-1615 GCA_046713635.1 Dehalococcoidia bacterium | reverse complement strand
GTCTTCACCTCAGCCACGCCGGGCCCCTACGAACACGAAGTAACGTCGCAGGTCGTCGAGCAGCTCGTCCGCCCGACCGGCCTCGTCGACCCGACGGTGGAGGTGCGCCAGACGCACGGCCAGATCGATGACCTCATGCACGAGATCAAGCTGCGTTCCGAGCGCGGCGAACGGGTGCTGGCGACGACGCTGACCAAGAAGATGGCGGAAGACCTGGCTGACTACCTGCAGGAGATGGGCGTCCGCACCCACTATCTGCACTCCGAGGTCGACACGCTGGAGCGCATCGAAATCCTGCGCGACCTCCGCGTCGGCGTCTACGACGTTGTCGTCGGCATTAACCTGCTGCGCGAAGGCCTCGACCTGCCGGAAGTGTCGCTCGTTGCGATCCTCGACGCCGATAAGGAAGGCTTCCTGCGTTCGCGCGATTCACTGGTGCAGACGATGGGCCGAGCGGCCCGCCACCTGAACGGCCAGGTGATCATGTACGCCGATAAGGTCACAGACTCTATGCGCGACGCGATCGCGGAGACGGACCGCCGGCGCAAGATTCAGGAAAGCTACAACGCGGAGCGCGGCATCACGCCGGAGGGTATACACAAGGCGATCCGAGACATCACGGACAGCTTGAAGAAGGTCGCCGAGGGCCGCGCCGAGTACCTCACCGCGCGCGAGGTGCCGAAGGACGAGCTGGCGCGTCTAATCAAAGATTTCGAATCGCAGATGAAGGTCGCGGCGAAGAACCTGGAGTTCGAGAAGGCAGCGCTCATGCGCGATCAGGTCTACGAGTTACGCAAACGCATGATCGATGAGCAGGGCGACGCGTCCGTGCTGCGCGAATTCGCCGAAAACGCGTATGGCGCGCTCGGCGGGCACAAACCGAAGCCGGGTGGCGCCCGCGAAACCTCCAACCGCACACGACGTGGTGGCCGCCGCGCCCGCTACGGCAAGTAGCGTCCGGCCGTGCCTCGCCTGTGCTACCTGTGCGGACTAACGGCCACAACAAAGGATCACGTTCCTCCAAAGGCGCTTTTTACAACAGCGAGGCGCGCGAGTGCGCAACTTGTCACTGTCCCGAGCTGCAAGACCTGCGGCCCTAGCTACGAGAAGGACGACCAGTATCTTGCTATCGCACTAACTGGCAACATAACGGCCAGCGCTGCGGCCATAGAAGTCTGGAAGGAGCGTATCGGGCCCGGCCTCAGGCGCGCCGAGTTCCCTGGACTTAGACGCCGTCTTCAGACAAGAGTTAGCCCGCTTGGGCTAGAGATCGGTGGAGAAGTGATCCAAACAGGGGTACACCAATGGGACACTCCTAGAGTCACGCGCGTGGCAGAACGCATCACGTGGGCTCTACTTCCACCACCAGAAGCAAAGGTTGGCGACAGACCAACCGGTTGCAATCTACATCAATCCCGAGGAGCCGCTAGCAGATAGCGCTACGACTCAACCGCAGTTCGACATCGACAAGCAAGTCTTCTCGTATCGCTTCGGGATCGCGCTCGACGCTCCGGAGTCCTCCCTTTGGTGGTTCTGGTTCTTTCAGTCGACACTCATCCTCGCTGTAACAGGCAAGATAGGCGCAGGTTAAATCCTAATCGCGTCACGCTTAGAA
>JBKKBW010000368.1:0-6783 GCA_046713635.1 Dehalococcoidia bacterium | reverse complement strand
ATAAAGAAGATCGAAACGCCAGAGGAAGGCCCCGCGCAGATCACACTCGATCTAGGTAACGACGTGGTCATTCGAGCGTTGAGCACGTCGATCTTGCGGAAGCTTCCAGCAGTGGAGAAGCCCACGGAGGCCGTCAAAGAGGCGGGAGGAGTCTAACCGAGTATGCGCAACAGATGGGGCAACCGGATCCTGCTCCTCTTCATAGTCCTGCTGACTACGTTCAGCTTCCTGACGGTCTGGCCGTCGGAGCCCGACCGTTATCTGCCGAACTCCATCCCGTGGCCGGCGGGCGGCGGCATTCCCTTCCAGATCGCAGGAACAGACAAGGTTGTTAACATCAAGGTGCCAACCATCGAAGGGCAGACATTCGGCTTGAAGGAGATCGAGCGGCGGGCGATGAGCCTCGGCCTGGACCTGCGCGGCGGAACGCGCCTGGTCTTGGAGCCGGAGCCTGGGACACAAGTCGACGACATCGGCGAAGCGCTAGAGGGCGCCAAACGCGTAATCGAACGGCGCGTCAACGCGTTCGGCGTGGCCGAATCGGAAGTGAACCGGCTCGGGGATGATCGGATCTCCGTGCAGCTTCCAGGCATTAAGTCTGATGAAGCAATCGAGAAAATAGGCCGCACTGCCCTCCTCCAGTTTTGCGAGCCAGTTACCAATAGCTCAGGGCAAGTGCTCGCGCTGGACGACGGTGAGGGCACAGTACGCTACCAGTCACAGAGCTGCGAGTCCGTTCGCGACGAGAACGGCAACGTGGTTGTTGACGGCGGAACGGTGGACTACGCCGCGATTTCGTCTGTGAGCACAGAGTGGATCGTCTGGCAACCGGCCAAGGCGACTATCGAGGACGAAGAGCTCGCGCTCACCGGAGAGTTCCTCAAGCCAAACACATACGTGTATGTCGATCCGATCAACGTGCAGCCAAGCTTAATCTTTGAGTTCAACGGCAAGGGCTCACAAGTTGCCGGAATTGTAACCAATAGGCTCGTAGACGATGGCAACCTTCCGCTGGCGCCCTTCCTTGATGGCGAACCAATCATTGGCGACAACGACCAGATGATCGCTCCGAATGTTCAAGCTCAGATCACCAACACCGGTGAGATAACCGGCCTGAGCAACAACGAAGCGCGCGATTTGAGCAAGCTCCTTAACACCGGGGCCTTTCCGGTCCCGCTCCGCGTCATTCAGCAGCAGGACGTGGACGCGACACTCGGCGACACGGCAGTGCGCGACAGCGTCATCGCCGGCGAGGTCGCACTGCTAGTCATCATGCTCTTCATGGTCCTGTACTACCGCCTGCCAGGACTGATCGCTAGCCTGGCACTAGTTGTGTACACCAGCGCCGTGCTGATGATCTTCAAGGTATGGCCCGTAACGCTGACGCTCGCTGGCGTCGCGGCGTTCGTACTGTCCCTGGGCATGGCCGTCGACGCGAACATCCTCATTTTTGAACGCATGAAGGAGGAGCTGCGCATTGGGCGCAACCTGGTATCGGCGCTCGAAGACGGCTTCACACGCGCGTGGTCATCGATCCGGGATAGCAACGTCGCGACGCTCATGACGTGCGCTATTCTCTACTGGTTCGGCAACCAGTTCAACGAGGCAGCCATCAAGGGATTCGCGATCACGCTGGCTGTCGGTGTTCTGGTCAGCCTATTTTCGGCAATCATCGTCACCAGAACCTTCATGTACTTCATCGTTGGAGCTAGGTTCATCAGCCGTCGGCTCTGGCTCTTCGTGCCGGACTTGCCCGAGGACGTTCAGCGCCAGGCAGGACGCCGTGTGCCGGCCATCGCTGGCGGCGCCGGAGTCGAGGCAGCCGCTCCACCCCGATCGCGGGGGTCACGCTAATCATGCAAGATCGGCGGCCAGGCGTCCTCGACATCGTCGGAAGGCGCAACTGGTTCTATCTCTTTTCGTTCCTCCTCTTGCTGCCAGGTGTCATCTCGCTCCTGATTCCCCCCAGCCTGAAAATAGGCATCGACTTCAAGAGCGGTTCGACGTTTACGGTCCGGTTCGCCGAGAGCGTCTCCAAGGACGAGATCCAGGACGCCATGGCCGACTTAGACCATCCGGAGGCGCGCATTCAGGGCACCGGCGACAACGAGTTCGTCGTTCACACAAAGGAGCTGCGCGGCGCGGCGACAGCGCCGCCCATTGGCCCGGCGCCACCCAGCGAGAAGGATGAGATAGAGGACACGCTTCGCGTGCAGTTCGGTAGCATGGAAAACGCCGAGGGCTCCGCGTCTGCTACACAAGGCTTCTTAGAGTTCTCGTCGATCTCGGCAACGCTCTCGCAGGAGATCGCCCGGAACGCCGCGATAGCCGTAGTTGTCGCGTCGATTGCAATCTTCCTCTACCTCTGGTGGTCGTTCCGGCTTGTCCCGCGCGCATTCCGGTTTGGCGTGGCCGCAGTCATCGCGCTCCTGCACGATGTCCTGTTCGTCGTCGGCGCGTTTTCTATTCTTGGCAAGACGCTCGACTATGAGATCAACGCGTTCTTCATTACGGCGGTCCTCACCGTCATCGGCTTCTCCGTACACGATTCAATCGTAGTCTTTGATCGTATCCGCGAGAACGTCGCCCGAGGCGAAGGACGAACCTTCAGCGAGACCGTAAATAACAGCTTGCTGCAAACACTGGGCCGATCCTTGAACACTTCACTCACGCTGGTCTTCGCGATCGTGACACTGCTGCTCATCGGCGGCGACAGCATCCGCGAGTTTCTCGTTGCAATGCTCCTCGGCACAGTAACCGGCGTCTACAGTTCGGTCTTTGTCGCCAGCCAGATCCTCGTCTCGTGGGAAGAAGACGACATCCCACGCCTCTTCCGCAGGATCACTGGCCGCGCGGAGCGTTCAGTCGAGACGTTCGACCAGCCCGACGCCCTCCCCGCGGAGGCGTAACCTCCCACGAAGCGATGGCGATCCGCAGACCATGGTGGCAGCGGCTCGTACAGCGGATCGCGTACTCGCGTCCCGGCGTCTGGTTCTTCTCCCGCACGCTGCACCACATCGACAAGCCGCTGCTAAGGGTCTCGCGCGGGCGCGTGTGCATCGCATCATTGCTAGCGGGCATCCCGGTAATCAGCCTAACGACGACCGGGGCGAGGTCGCGCGAACCGCGCACGCTACCTGTCCTGGCGATCGCCGACGGCGAACGTTACGTCGTTATCGCGTCGAGCTGGGGGCGTAAGCGCCATCCCGCCTGGTATTACAACCTGCGCGCGAATCCTTCAGCGACCGTATCGACGGCGAGCACAACCGCTGCGTATAGCGCGCGCGAGGCCGAGGGCGAGGAGCGCGAAATGTTCTGGCGGCGTGCAAACGATATCTATCCGGGGTTCGCGACGTATGAGCACACGGCAGGCGAACGGCGGATCGGGGTGTTCGTGCTGGAGCCGAAGCGCTAGTCGCGCAGCACGCGTTCATCCCCAACGCGGCGGGTGACGTAGGTACGATCGAGGTATTCGAGGATTGCCTGCGCGTACTTGCGCGTGGTGGCGAACATGTCGCGCGTCTGCGCTAGCGTGATCGTCCCCTCTCCACCCAGATGCTCCGTCACCCGGTCGACCATCTCTCGATACGCCTCCGAAGCAAAGATCACGCGATAACCCACCGCCACTACCTCACCGGCGTCCTCTAAGTACGTCAGTAGCTCAGCATCTATAGACCCGTCGATCGGCGGCGCGAACGGCTGTGACCGCAGCACTGCCAAGTAGGAATCGGCAGCCGCCTGCTGTCGGGCTGTCAACTTCGGCGCGCGGCCGGGCAGCGCAATGGTCGCTCCGCGCTGCTCCAGCACGCCTTCCGAGCACCAGCGCTCCAACGCGGCGGCGAAGGGCTCTTCGTCTAGCCGCAGCCGCCTACGTAGCTCGTCCACCGCGATGCCGAAGCGCAGCGGGTGCTCATCCAGGTAGATCGCTGCAGCGGCACGCGCATGTTCCGACAGCGCAGCGAAGCCTTCATCGGTCATCGCGTTGCCGCCGACGTCGATCACGCGTCCCGCACGAAGCGCTTCGAGCTGCTCCAAAGTCGGCGGGTGAAAGCGTCGGTGGCGCTGCGCCTCGGTGTCGACGATCTCGCCGCCAGCGACGGTATCGTTCGGCGTCCGCAGTACGAAGCGGTCTCCCTTCACCACGGCCACCGGATCGCCGAGCCGCACCTGGGCCCACGTCTCGTCGCCCGCCGCGAGCTCTTTCGCATCGAGGAGAAGGAGCCGCGCCGGTACCTCGGCCGAGCCGGTGTGGAGCGTAAGCTGCGCGTCGTGGCGGAGTGGCTTGCGTAGGGACGCCACGGCACGGACGCGCGCGTCTATCACCATCGCTGGTTCGAGCGTTCCGGGGAGCGCCAGCACCTGACCGCGCCGCACGTCGTCTTTCGATACGCCAGCTAGGTTCACGGCCGTCCGGCGGCCGGGCAGCGCGCGCTCGACTTGCTGCTTGTGGTGCTGGAGCCCTCGGATGCGCGCGTGCAGCTCACCGGGCACAATCGCTGCTTCCTGCCCGACCTCCAGCGCACCATCGATCAGCGTGCCTGTTACGACCGTGCCCAGCCCCGCGATCGTAAACGAGCGGTCGACCGGCAGACGGGGCCGGCCGATGTCGCGGCGCGATGGTGTCGATGCGAGGCGTTCGTCCAGTGCGCTACGCAGCTCATCTAACCCCTCGCCCGTGACTGCCGAACACGTCACGACTGGTGACCCGGCGAGCGTCGTGCCATCGAGCAGCTCCAGCGCTTCGGCCGAAACCAGGTCCAGCGTGTCCTTGTCGACAAGATCGCGCTTCGCAATCGCGACGACGCCGCTGCTCACGGCCAGAAGATCGAGAATATCGAGGTGCTCGCGAGTCTGCGGCATCACGCCTTCGTCGGCTGCGATCACGAGCAGCACGAGGTCGATGCCGCCCACGCCCGCGAGCATGTTCTTGATGAAGCGCTCATGGCCTGGGACATCGACGACGCTCACCTCGTTACCCGAAGGCAACGTGAGCCAGGCGAAGCCCAGATCAATGGTCAGACCACGCTCCTTCTCCTCGCGCAGACGGTCCGGAGCTATGCCCGTCAGCGCCTGCACCAGCAGCGACTTGCCGTGATCAACGTGTCCCGCGGTGCCGATGACGTACATACGAGGACATGGTAGCCGGAGGCCCCCACGTCCGCTTGCTATAATCGGCCAAGTCAAACCTTCACCTTTACCCTCTCCCGCAAGCGGGAGAGGGTGCCCGAAGGATGGGTGAGGGAAGCGAGGAGGCAGGCCATGGTAACGACAACGTTCAGCCAACCGATTTCGACGCTCGAACAGCTCCGACAGGTTATCGCAGAGCCGAACGAGCTGGCCGTGCGCAAGCAGATCTCAGTGATTGATGAGCATTGCCGCTCGTTCATCGAGCGGTCGCCGTTCTTATTCCTTGCGACTTCGAACGCTCAAGGTAACTGCGACGTCTCGCCCAAGGGCGACGCGCCGGGCTTCGTTCAAGTGCTGGACGAAAACACGATCGTCATCCCGGACCGCCCGGGTAACAACCGCCTCGATTCGCTGCAGAACCTACTGGAGAACCCGCACGCCGCTGTGCTGTTCATCATCCCAGGCGCGGAGTGGACGCTGCGCGTCAACGGTCGCGCCACGATCATTCGGGACGAAGACATTTTGGAACGAAGCGCTGTCCGCGGCAAACGCCCTGCCCTGGGCATCGCGATCGATGTCGAGGAGGCGTTCCTCCACTGCCCGAAGTGCATGCTCCGCTCGAAGCTCTGGGAGCACGAAGGCTGGTCGCACAAGGACGACCTATCGTTCGCGCAGATCGCGCGCGATCACGTGCAGCTCCAGCATGTGCCGGTCGAGGTGGTCCAGAACGCGATCGACAAGGACAGCCAAGAGCTGTACTAGCGGACGAGCTGTTCCCTACTCGCGCCAGCGCACTTCGTAGAGCCTGATTGGCTCCTCGAAGCCTTTTAGCGCCACATCGCCCCGTTCGGAGAACAGGAAGTTCTTGCCAGCTACGAGTTGTCGGACTACATCCGAGACGATGATCTCGTCACCGGCAGCTTCCTTGCAAATGCGCGCCGCGGCGATGACCGACGCGCCAAACAGGTCGTCTTCCTCAACGATCGGCTCGCCTGCGTTCACGCCGACGCGCACGCTCAGAGGCTGACCCGTCGTCGTGTTATGCTCGGCGATGCTCACCTGGAGCGCGATGGCGCAGTCGAGCGCCTGCTGCGCAGACGAAAACCAGACCATGAAGCCATCGCCCATCGCTTTCACTTCCGTGCCGCCATGCGATGCGAGCGCTTCCCGAGTGATCCGCTCGTGCTCGCGCAGGACGGCGCGGCCCTGCTCGTCGCCGAGCTGCTCCATCATCGCCGAGTGCTCCTCGAGATCTGTCCAGAGGATGGCACGCATTGCGCCGAGCTTGAGCTCCGGTGCCCCGACGGTTGGCCCCTCCTGCCAGGAGGCGTTGATGAAGTCGACGAGGGCGGCTGCCCAGATCTCGTTGTCATACAGGAACGGGCTGCCAGTTGACGGCGGCCCCGGCACCGCCAGCACGTGCGCGTTGTTGATGTGGGATGCCACCGTCCGCGCGATGTCCGTCGTCCATTCAATGCCCTGAAGATGCAGGACCAGCGTCGGAACACGAATGTCCGGCGGGACCTCGGCTCGATAGCTTTCGGCAATCACCCGCAGCCCAAGGCGAAGCGACTCTGGCGTGTGGGCCGCTTTGGCGAGGGCGACGAACGTCCCCGCATCCGGCGAGTCCCAGCCGAACATGACGCGCGCCCGGAT
>JBKKBW010000367.1:0-6706 GCA_046713635.1 Dehalococcoidia bacterium | reverse complement strand
GGCTGTTCAGGTCCACTCCCTTGCTGCGCTTCAGAT
This sequence comes from Dehalococcoidia bacterium, assembly GCA_046713635.1. Lineage (GTDB taxonomy): Bacteria > Chloroflexota > Dehalococcoidia > DSTF01 > RBG-16-68-14 > JBBDXS01. The sequence goes on along the minus strand of JBKKBW010000367.1, from coordinate 6,670 downwards.
GAAGGCCACCGACGAACCGGATGTCGCGGTCGCCGAGGGGACGGGGGTAGGTGAGGAGTACCGGGTTGGTCAGTGGCGATCCAAACGCGCCGAGGAGGGTCGGGGTGGCGCCCATCGAATCGCAGCGCCAGAGGCCGTAACCCTGGCCAACGAAGAATGCGCTGCCCAGATAGGCAACGAACACCACGCGGCCCTGCGAATCGATGAGGACGTCGCTTGGCGTGTTCCAAAATCGGCTCGGGGTGGAGGCGCAGAACTCGGTGGCCACCCCGCCGCGCACGCGCACGATGCGACCCTCCGAGTGGCCGAAGCCCCCTGTCACGGCAGTGCCGACGAGGAAGTCGCCGTCCTGGAGCTCCGGCTCCCCGGCGACGCCGGACCGCGAGTCGCCCGCAAGGAACAAAGCCACCGCCGTTATCATGGCGAGGAGGATAACCAGCGCCCACCTGCCCTGCCCTGCAACCGTCTTCATGGCGCCGATCCCCTGTCTTGCTAGTGCCTGAGCGGAAGACAAAAAAACAACTGAGCCCACCTGCTGGCGGGTTCAGCTATCGCGAGTATAACTGGGTGAGGGGCAGTTGGCAAGAGCCGGATTCTTCAAAAATTGGTACAAACGCTTCACGCCTGGCTGCGAGCCGGTAGCTGGGGAGAGGAGAGACGGCGGCTGCCCCTTGCATACGTGACCGCTCGGATGTGCGCGATAGGGTCTCCGAGAGCGGGAGGTGGCGGTTGCAGTCGATCCTCGGCGCGCGAGCGCTGCCACACCGCCACCAGCTACGCTATCCCTGATGGCTGCGGCGATCAAGTCGATGGCGACACACAGCCGTCCGCTGCTCGGCGGCCTGCTGGCAATCATTGTCATCGGCATCGTCATCTTCGTTGTTCTCCCTTCGATCGCTGACTGGAGCGATGTGTGGGGCGCGGCGCGGAACCTGACCTGGCTATGGCTTGTCGCGCTGGCGATTGCAGCAGTGCTCAACGTGATAACCTTCGCGCCTCCCTGGATGGCCGTTCTGCCCGGCCTCTCATTCCGGTCGGCTCTCGCCGTAACGATGGCTTCGACAGCGTCCACGTACCTTGTGCCCGGTGGTGCGTTCGTGGGGATGGGGCTCCAGTTCGGGATGTTGCGCGGCTGGGGATTCCGGGAAAGGCCGGTCACATTGGGGCTCACTGTCGCCTCACTGTGGAACCAGGTCGTCATCTTCGGCTGCCCACCGATCGCTCTAGCACTGCTGGCTGGCAATACCGCAGCTGACCCACTTCTCAACACGCTGGCGGTGCTGGGCATCGCAGTCATCGGCGCCATCGTGGCGGGGATAGTCGCCAGCCTATATAGCGACGAGCTCGCGAACGGCATCGGAGACTTCGCCGCGAACGTCACATCCCGCGTGCTCAAGCTCGTTAGGCGAGCGCCGGTGAGCTGGGGAGGTGATGCCTTCGTTCGCTTCCGGCGTGACGCCCGCGATTTGCTGAAGAGCCGATGGCCCATCATTACGGTGACAACGCTGGCAGGGCATCTTTCGATGTGGGCGGTGCTAGTGATCGCGCTCCGCGCTGTGGGTATTTCATGGGATGAAGTTTCCCTCGCAGAGTCGTTCGCTGCCTGGTCCCTGGTACGCGTAATTGGCCAGATACCGATTGTACCGGGGGGCTTTGGTGTAATTGAGGTCGGACTTACCGCTGCGCTCGCCGGGTTTGGCGGCGATACGGCAGAGGTTGTGGCGGCGGTGGTGCTCTACCGGATGCTGACCGTTGTTCCGCCCCTGCTGCTGGGCGCAGCGTTCGGCCTCACCTGGCGCCGCCATCATCCAGGTTGGCAAGCAGAGGACGGCACTGAGATCACATCGCCCGCCTCGGCCAGCCCACCTCCGTCTCCCGTCTAGCTGGACGAAGCGACCGCGACGGGGCACACTGATCGTACAGACATCGACGATTCGCCGACGCTGATTTTGCATGAACGTAGAAAAGCTCTGGCGCCTCATTACGAGATCCTGGCAGGGATTCGGCGACGACAACTGCTCTCAGATGGCGGCTGCCATGTCGTATCACGTGCTCTTTGCGATCGTCCCGCTGGCGATGTTCGCCGTGTCGCTCACGAGTGTCGTTGCCGGCACCCAGGAGGTCCAGGACCGCATCGTTGCAAACACCACGGAGTATCTGGGTGTTGACGAAGGGGACGTCTTTCTCGAGCTATCGAGCGCGGGACTCACGCGCACGACTACGGCACACGGGGAGGAAGCTGCCGCGCAGATCGAAGGAGAGCTCGCTTCACTTACGGAAGACGAAGAACGCGAACATGTAGAAACGCTGGCGGCTGGCAGGCCAATCACCGTCGCTAGCTATCAATTGTCGCAGGCGGATGTCAGTGTGCGCGCGGACAATTTGCTGGCGCAAACGCTGCGCGGAGTTGTCAACGTTAGCGGCCCGCTCAGCCTCGTGAGTTTTCTCGTGCTAGCGTTCTCGGCTTCAGGTCTGTTCGGCACAATGCGGCGATCGCTCGACGTCATCTGGAACGTTCAGCAGCGCCGGCCACTCGCACAGGGGAAGCTCGTTGACTTGTTCATGCTGTTTGCGGCGCTGTTCGGACTGATCGTCCTCCTGGGTCTCTCGCTCGGCGTGACTGCTTTCCTTGCTGCGGTCCGGTTTGGTGGCGCGGTCGGGTCCGTCACATGGATCCTCGCGCCGTGGGTGATCACATTCGTGTTCTGCCTGCTGATGTACCGTTATGGGCCTCACGTACTCAATCGATTTCGCGATATCTGGCCAGGCGCGGCGCTGACGGCCACGAGCCTCGAGTTGTTGAAATACGGGTATACCATCTACATCGTGAACTTCAGCAACTACGACGTGATCTATGGAGCAATGGGTGGAATCATGCTGTTCATGTTCTTTGTCTATCTGGCTGCCTTCCTGTTCCTCTTTGGAGCCGAGGTAGCCACGGAGTACCCTCGCGTGCTGAGCGAGAGCTACACGGATGGTGGCGCGCTTGGGGAAGGCCCCTCTCGACCCATTAGCGAGCGGATACTGGGGGGCGTACGGAGCCTTTTCGTTTCTAAGCACGACTAGGCAGCAAGCGAAACGCGGCGCCCACCCTCCAGCCAGGCTCTGCTTGACGAGCTAGAGCTTCGACTGATAGCGTTTCCTCGCTTCGCAATAGGACCCTGGAGGAAGGACCGGAGAATGGGAACACCTGTCATCATCGAGGCCGTCCGCTCGCCAATCGGCAAACGGAAGGGTTTGCTCTCCGGCGTGCACCCGGCAACGCTGCTCGGCGCGGCACAGAAGGCCGTGATCGAGCGCGCCGGCATCGAGCCGGGCATGGTCGAGCAGATCGTCGGCGGCTGCGTCACGCAGGCGGGCGAACAGGCCGCCAATGTCGCGCGCAACGCGTGGCTGAGCACCGGCTTCCCATACGAAGTCGCTGCCACGACGATCGATTGCCAGTGCGGGTCCGGTCAGCAGGCAAACCACTTCGTCGCGGGCTTGATCGCTACCGGAGCAATCGACATTGGCATCGCGTGCGGTGTCGAGGCGATGAGCCGGGTTGGTCTGGGCGCGAACGTGTTTAACGGGCCGGGCTTCTTCCAGCCCGAGGAATGGCCCTGGGACAACGCACAGACGCAGTTTCAGGCCGCTGAGCGCATCGCGGAGAAACGCGGTATCGGCCGCGAGGAGGTCGATGCTCTTGGTCTGGCGTCGCAGCGGAAAGCGCTGCGGGCGCAAGACGAAGGCCGTTTCGACCGCGAGATCGTGCCAGTCGAAGCGCCCGTGATGGGCGACGAAGGACCGACGGGCCAGAAGCAGACTGTCGTAAAGGACCAGGGTGTGCGCGAAACGAGCATGGACGGTCTGGCCGGACTGAAGCCGGTGCAGGAGGATGGCATTCACACGGCGGGCAATAGCTCGCAGATATCTGACGGCGCCGCCGCGGTCTTGTGGATGTCGGAGGAGAAGGCGAAAGAGCTGGGCATGAAGCCTCGGGGGCGCATTGCGCATCAGGCGCTGGTCGGCTCCGACCCGTACTACCTACTCGACGGTCCAGTTGACGCGACGGAGCGGATCCTTAAGCGCTCCGGCCGCAAGATGAGCGACTTCGATCTCATTGAGATCAACGAAGCGTTCGCCTCTGTTGTGCTGTCCTGGGCGCGCGTGCATAAACCAGACATGGACAGAGTCAACGTTAATGGCGGAGCGATCGCGCTCGGGCACCCGGTGGGGTCCACGGGCAGCCGTCTCATCACAACTGCCTTGCACGAGTTGGAGCGCAGCGACGGTAGCACTGCGCTGATCACGATGTGCTGCGGAGGCGCGCTCGCAACCGCCTCGATACTCGAGCGCATCTAGCCCGAATCGCATGGCGGGGCAATTCGCAGGCAAAGTAGCACTCGTCACGGGTGCAGCATCCGGCATCGGGCGCGCTTCAGCGATCGCGTTCGCGCGCGAACGTGCAAGCGTCGTCGTTGCAGACGTCGACATCTCGGGCGGCGAAGAGACGGCGAAGCAGATCGACGCGAACGGCGGCCGCTCCATCTTTGTACAAACCGATGTCTCGCAATCCACCGACGTAGAAGCGCTCGTTCAGACTGCAATCGACAAGTACGGCCGGCTCGACCTTGCGCACAACAACGCCGGCATCCTGGGCCCGCGCGGACTCACCGCTGAGTGCACCGAAGAGACGTTCGACCGCGTGATCGCGATCAACCTCAAAGGCATCTTTCTCTGCATGCGCAATGAGCTCCGGCACATGGCCGAACAGGGCTCGGGCGCGATTGTCAACACGTGCTCCACATCAGGCGTCATCGCGTCATACGCTCTACCGGCGTACACGGCCAGCAAGCACGGCGTGGCCGGCCTCACCAAGACCGCGGCAGTCGAGTACATCCGGTCCGGCATACGCGTGAACGCTGTCTGCCCCGGCTTTATTGATACGCCTCTCACGCAGGCGCTTGGCCGCGAATCGGTCGGACCGAAGATCGTCATGCCTATCGGCCGCCTCGGCACGCCGGAGGAGGTCGCCGAAGCCGTCATCTGGCTCTGCTCCGACGCTTCGTCGTATGTGACCGGCCACCTGCTGATGGTTGATGGCGCGCTGACCGCGCTCTAGCGCGCACGAATCGTCCTGCTACAATTCGAATCGCCCTATGCCTGTACTCACGCCTGAACAGCGCGCCATGATCGGGAGGGAAACAACTCCGCATCCGGCGCCCTACCCGGTTAACGAAGCGATGGCTCGCTTCTGGTGCGAGATGGTGGAGGATGCCAACCCCATCTACTTCGACGACGCGTACGCGCGCTCGACGTGGCTGGAGGGAACATTCGCGCCTCCCGCGATGCTCTACACATGGGGCCGGCCGCTTGTCTGGCCAGAGGTCCAACGAGAGACCGCGATTGACGGGCTCCAGCTCGAAGGCTGCACAATGACGATTGCGGTCAACGCCATTCAGGAGTACTTCATTCCGATTCGTTACGGAGATCACGTCACCACGACGAACAAGCTCGCCTCGGTGAGCGACGAGAAGACGACTCGACTCGGAACCGGACACTTCGTGACGACCGTCGAGACGCTGCGCAACCAGCACGAGCAGGTCGTCGGGACGCACACGTTTACGCTGTTCACCTACCGGCCGGCGGGAGATGCCGCGTGAGCCGCTCCTGGGCTGAGGGAGATGCGCTGCCACCGATTAGCTTGCCGCTGACGCTGCGTCGCTCTGTACAACATGTTGGCGCGACGCGCGACTACTACCCAGTGCATCACGACGTTGAGTTCGCCCGCCAGAGCGGCGCGGACGGTATCTTCTTCAACACGATGTTTCTCCAGGGATTCGTCGGGCGTGTGGCATGCGAGTGGTTCGGCAACGACGCCTTTCTGCGCCGCCTCGTTGTCGCGATGCGCGGGTCGAACTACGTCGGGCGAACGTTGACCGCTACCGGCGTCGTCTCCAACATCCGCGAAGTCGATGGCTGCAAGCTTCTCGACACACAGGTGACGCTGTCCACGGAAGACGGCCCAACGACGGAAGTCGACTTCACGGTCCAGCTCCCGCCCGCCGCAGAGGGCGGCGAACGCTAACACGCATGGACTTCACGTACCCGGCAGACGTGGCGGCGTTCCGCAAGGAGTTCGGCCGCTACCTCGATACGATCGTCACGCCGGACCTAATCGCGGAGATCCGCAGCGAGTCTTGGGGGGCGGTACGCACAAAGGCGTTCTGGCGCCAGCTCGGCGCGGACGGTTACTTCGGCATGGGGTGGCCCGTCGAGTACGGCGGCGGCGGCAAGTCGCCGTTGTATCTGCACGCCTTCAACTACGAGATGAACTACCGACGGCTGCCGGTGCCCGTCGTCACGCTGAACACCGTCGCGCCGACGCTGATGCGCATCGGCAGCGAACAGCAGAAGGCGGAATACCTCCCCCGAGTGCTCACGGGCGAGATCGAGTTCTCCATCGGCTACACGGAGCCTGAAGCGGGCACCGACCTCGCGTCGCTGCAGTCGCGCGCGGTCCGCGATGGCGACGAGTATGTCGTGAACGGGCAGAAGGTCTTCACCAGCGGCGCGCACCACGCTGACTACGTCTGGATGGCTGTGCGCACGGACCCGGACGCGCCGAAGCACCGCGGCATTTCGATCCTGATCTGCCCGCTGGACGCTGAGGGCGTTGAGATACGCC
>JBKKBW010000366.1:0-2884 GCA_046713635.1 Dehalococcoidia bacterium | reverse complement strand
GTTCTTGCCTAAACTGCGCCTGACCAAGCTCGCAGCGGGTGACGTCTCGCGCGATCCCGAAGTCGTGGCGCGCTACGACGCGGACCCGCTCGTGTACCGAAAGGGTATTCCCGCCGGCACATTGGTGGCGATGATCGAGGCTGGCCGCGAGATGAACGACCAGATGGAGCATTTCGCGCTGCCGCTACTGGCCATCCACGGCTCCGAGGACGTGCTCACTGACCCCGAGGGGAGCCGCCTACTCGTGGAGCGCGCGAGCGTGAGTGACAAGACGCTCAAGATCTACCCGGGGCTGTACCACGAAGTGCTGAACGAGCCGGAGAAGGACGATGTTCTGGCGGAAATCGTTCGCTGGTTGGACGCGCGCGTTGGCCGCAGTAGGGCGTTGCAGGCTCCGCGCATCTACGCAGACGCAAAGACCCAAAGGCGGGCCGATTAGCCTGCCTCTGGGTGTTGCCTTTGCTCGCTGAAACTAGAAGCGGCTGCGCGCGGGCTGTCGCCGCGAGAAGCAGTCGCGACAATAGACGGGACGGTCGCCGCGCGGCTCAAACGGTACTTCCGTCTCTCGGCCACACTCAGCGCAGGTGGCTGGGAACATCTGTCGCGGGCCCCCGTAACCGCCGCCGCCGCCGCCGCCACCTCCGCCGCCTCGCTCTGACTTGCGGGCAGAACGACACGATGGGCAGCGCTTCGGCTCAGAGTAGCCCTTCGTAGCGAAGAACTCCTGATCATCAGCGGAGAACGTAAACTCCGCTCCGCAATCCTGGCACGCTAGTGTTTTGTCGGTGTAAGCCACTCGACGCCTCCTTTTTGGCTCCTTGGTCGTCGAGTGCGGTGCGAATGCTGCCGGCTTCGCGACGAGGAACGCTTCGGCGTATTTTACCACGCTTCAACGACGGCGTGTCAACGCCGTTCTGCGCGCACTAATTTGTTCCGCCTTCGAATCTGAGAACGGGATAGTTAGGGAATCGAGATGAGCTCGATATCGAAAGTGAGCGTGGCGCCGGGCGGAATGGTCTCACCAAAGCCGCCCTCGCCATAGCCGAGGTCTGATGGGATGATGAGCCGGCGCTTCCCGCCGATCTGCATGCCCTGTAGACCTTCTGTCCAGCCCGGGATCACGCCGCCTAGCGAGAATGATGCCGGCTGACCGCGCGCCACGGATGAGTCGAACGTGGTGCCGTCGTCCAGCCAGCCGGTGTAGTGGACGGTGACGCTATCGGTGGCTACGACCGCCTGGCCGGTGCCCACTTCGACATCGATGATCTGGAGGCCGGACGACGTTGTGGTAGGGTCGGCTGATACGTCTGGCTGCGGAATGTTCGTGGCCGCTGCGGTCGGTTCAGAAGTAGTATCGCTGACAGTCGGGTCTGGACTGTTGTCGATGGCATCTTCATCCTCGCAGGCAACGAGTCCGACGGCCAGCGTTATGGTAGCGAGGAGGACGGCTAATGTGCGCATCGAGAACCAGTCTGCGGGATGGCAGCGTTAGCCGCAAGGCCCCCCTCAGCAGTCGTGGAAGTACTGTCTCACCGCGTTCAGGATATCATCGACACGCTGCTGCCCGTTCGGCGCGCCCAGGTTCCATGCGAGCGGTCCTAGCAGGACGCGGTCCGTGTCTGGGTTGTATCCCGCGCTGTATGGCGGCAGGCCCGGATTCCCGTCCGCGTCGTCCAGGAAATACGCGTCCACCGTGGCCAGGACGTCATCAACGCGGTTCAGCTTGTCGTTTGTCGGGTTGAAATAGTCGTACGGGTTCTGATAGTCGCGACGGCCGCCGCTTGTCTCACTGCCGATCCCTGTCTGCTGCTCGGCCTGGTTTGAGCAGCCGTCGTCGTCGTCGTCGACAAAGGGCGTCGCTGTTGCTGTCGGCGTGGGCGACGGCGTTGGCGTGCGAGTCGCGGTCGGCGTTGGTGTAGGTGGTGGTGCGGTGCACTGGATCGTTAGCATCTCTGAGGTCTCGCTCTCGCTGTGGGGGGTGAGGCTGCCGTCCACGAGCTGCGTGTGGCCTGTGGCGTTGACCAGCGTGACGGTTACCGTACCTGGTACGGTGTCGCATTGCAGCCCAAGTCGCCAGAGCACTCCGGTGTAGGACGACGGCGGCGCCTGTACGTTCACGGCGCACGAGGCGTTCACCTGCCCAGGCGCGAAGTACGACGCAGCGAAGTAGCAGGCAGGCCAGACGCCCGCGCCCTGCTGCGCCAGCGATCCCGAAACAGGCGTCACGCCGGAAAACTGGATTTCCGAATCGTACCCACCGTAGGAGAATCCGCCCGGGATCGCGTTCAGCCGCAGGCTGATGGTGAACGGCGTCGAGGCGTTGCACGTTACCGGGCCTGCGCTGCTGTCGCACGGAACGCCCTGCACGGCGATCGAGAAGTCCAGCCCTGCATGCGGAACGTGGGCCTCAGCGTCTTCGCTCGCATGGCGCATGAGTCCGATAGCCGCTGCGGTCACGACTGCGCCGAGGATAAGGATCAGGGCGAAAGAGCTGCTTAGTTGGTGCTTCCTCATCACACTCCATTAGAGCCGTGCGCGGGGAAGCGGGCTCAGTCTTGAGTGTAGCATTCCTGGTGCAGGGCTCGATGGTTAGAACAGCCGCGGCATGTCCGACTGCTTCAGCAGCTCGCGCGGGCGGTTGTTGCGCACCATCATGGCGCGGCCGGCCAGCGAGTCGTCGCGGATGAACTCGACGACGACATCGGCGATCTCCTCGGGCGCGATGACCTGGATGCCCGCGAGGCGCTCGTTCAGCGCCTTCTGCACCTCGGGCGTCTGCTCGCGCTGGCCGCGCAGCATCGGCGTATCGACGACGCCGGGGCAAACGCAGTTGATGCGGATGTTCGCTTCGTCCTTCCATTGCGCCATCGAAGCGGTGAAGAGC
>JBKKBW010000365.1:0-1168 GCA_046713635.1 Dehalococcoidia bacterium | reverse complement strand
TCATCGAACGCGAGGCGGCGGCGCGCGGCATCGAGCGTCTCGTAGCTGTCCGGGAAGTGCGCCTGCCGGACGGCGTCTGGCAAGTCGATCAGGCCGAGGCGTTCGCGGAGGGCGGACGGCAGCGGGTCGGTCAGTAGCGCGGCGTACTCGTCGAGCGCTTGCCGGACCGGCTTACGGATCGTGCGGCTGCTGCGAAGACCCTCTGTTGTGGAGTAGACAGGAACGAGGCGGCCCGTGTGCGTTGACTGCTCATCGGGCTCGTACGGTTCCCACTCTGGATTCTCGAACGTGGGGCGGCCCTGGTAGAGCGAGACGCGACCTGCAACAACAATCTCGCTGTTAGTGCGCAATTGCTTCGCCAGCCACGGCAGATTGAACCAGACGAGACGCATCGTGCCCGACGCGTCTCCTATCGTCGCAATCGTGCCGCTCTTGCGACCGAGGCGGGTCTCTTCGGCCGACCAGACTTGCGCGCGGACAGTTTGGTCTTCCCCGGGTATCAGCTCTGCGATCGATCGCAGGCTGGCGAAGTCGTTGTGCCGGCGTGGGAAGTAGTAAAGCAGCTCGCGCACCGTGGTCACGCCGAGCCTCTCGAACTTTGTGGCAGTCGCGCCCTTTATGCCCTTGAGTACGGTGATCGGCGCGTCGAGGCTTCTGGCCGCCTCGACACGCGACGGGCGCGGCCGCGATAGCGCGGGCGCTTTAGCCGTAACGCTTGAGAGCGCGTCGAGTGCGCCGATCAGCCACAGCCGGCGGTCGTTCGGCGAAAGCGATCGGTAGCCGTTGTCCGGCAGGGAACGGATCGCGGCCGTTAGTGCTGCGCTTTTCGCGCCGGCGTTCGTTTCGAGCAGCGTGGTAAAGAAGCGATCGAGGCCGCCCATCACCGCGTTGTCATCGAACTTCCGATTGCGCTCCAGTTCGAGGATCTTGCGCACCTTGAGGAGCGTATCGTCCAGAATGGGTCGGGCCCGGCGAGCGGTTGGCATGCTCAGGCCTGGATCTGAGCGGCGCTTTCGGCCAAAACGACGGCGAGACCGATTAGCCCCGGTCCGCCGTGCACACCGATCACAGGGCCGATACGCCCGCTGTAGATGGGGACGCCTGGGCAGCGTTCTGTTAGTTCGTCTGTCAGATAGCGCGCATCGTCTGGCGTAGTGCTGTCCATGAT
>JBKKBW010000364.1:0-1722 GCA_046713635.1 Dehalococcoidia bacterium | reverse complement strand
CTTCGAGGGCCTCGACGCCTTGCGCAGCCCGGTCGATCTTGGCGTGGCGTGGCTCATGTCCTCCGCCTCCTGGCTGCTGGAGGCGACGATGTACTACATGGTCGGGCGCGCGTTTCATATCGACGTTGGTTTCCAGTACTTCCTGCTGATTACCGCTGCAGCGAACCTCGCTATCTCTGTGTTGGCGTCGCAGGGCGGCGTTGGCCCGTTCGAGCTGGTCACGAAGCAAGTGCTGGTAGCCGCAGGCGTTGGCGCAGCGGCGGCGAGCGCGCTCGCGATCGGCTTGCATGCGCTCGTGTTGCTGCCTGTCGTGGTCCTCGGCCTGTACTTCCTCGGTACGATGGGGCTGTCGCTGGGCGAGATGTTCAGCCGTTCGACGGCGACCGGCCCCGGTGTCGCCGATGACGACCGGCTGTTGGCACCTGATGTTAGTCCGAGCAGGGAGACTCCATAATGAAGATCGGCATTGTCGGTGGCGGCGTGGCAGGAATGGCGGCCGCGTATCGATTGATCGAGCGCGGACACAGCGTCTCGCTCTACGAGACGAGCCCGTTCCTCGGCGGCCTGGTACGCACGTTCGACGTTGGCGGCGGCCGGCTCGAAGCGTTCTACCACCACCTGTTCTCGACAGACACAACGATCGTCAGCCTGATCGAAGAGCTCGGCCTGGGCGACAAGATGGCCTGGATCGACTCGAAGGTCGGCTTTCTGCACGGCGGCAAGCTGTACAACTTCGTCACGCCGGGCGACTTGCTCAAGTTCAAGCCGGTGCCCTTCATCGACCGCATTCGCATGGGCCTCATGGCGCTCTGGCTGCGCCGCGCAGACGACGGCACGCCGTACGAAAACATCACAGCGGTCGAATGGGTACAGAAGTACATGGGCAAAGGCGCGTACAACGCCGTCTGGGGGCCGCTGCTGCGTGGCAAGTTCGGCGACGCGTACGACCAGCTCGCGATGGTCTGGTTGTGGAACAAGATCCACCTGCGTTTCGCGTCGCGCAAGGGCGTTTCGCAGAAGGAGCAGCTCGGCTACTTGATGGGCAGCTTTGGTCTGTACATCGATGAGTTGGAGCGCCGCCTGCGCGCGAGCGATAAGGCAGAGATACACACCGGCACCGCAGTCCAGGAAGTGATCATCGAAGAGGGTAGGGCGCGCGGCCTGCAGCTCGCCGATGGCACCCGCGCGGACTTCGACGCCGTGATCGCGTGTATGCCCGCGCACGTGTTCGACAAGCTGGTGCCGAGCCTGCCGAGGGATTACTCGCAGAAGCTGACCGGCACGCGCTGGCAGTCGGCCATCTGCTACGTGATGGCGCTGAAGCGGCCGCTGTCCGACATCTACTGGATGAACATCACCGACGAGACCGTGCCGTTCATCGCGTGCATCGAGCATACGAACTTCATCCCGAAGGAGCAGTACGGCGGCAACCACATCGTCTACCTCTCGAACTACCTGCGACCGGACCACCCGTACTTCGCCATGGACATCGATCAGATCGAGGCTGAGTACCTGCCGCACCTGACCAAGATCAACCCGGAGTTCTCGACGGACTGGATCACGGGACGCTGGGTGTTCAAGGGGCCGTACGCGCAGCCGGTCGTGACCATCGGCTACAAGGACAGGATCCCGGAGCACCGCACGCCCATCCCCGGCCTGTATCTGGCGACGATGAGCCAGATCTACCCGGAGGACCGCGGCCAGAACTACAGCATCAAGATG
>JBKKBW010000363.1:0-2849 GCA_046713635.1 Dehalococcoidia bacterium | reverse complement strand
GGCGGCGGCAATGTGGGCTTCTATCTGGCCAAAGAACTCGTCGAAGCCAACCATGAAGTGCTCATCATCGAACGGAACGCCGCCAAGTGCGCCGAGATCCAGGAGGAGCTTGGCGAGATCGTCATGCGTGGCGATGGATGCGAAGCCGCTATTCAGGAACAAGCGGGCAGCGGGCGCGCAGACCTGTTCTTGGCCGTGACCGGTGAAGACGAAGACAACCTTGTTGCAAGCCAAGTCGCCAAGCACGTATTCAACGTTCCGCGCGCTGTTGCTAGAATCAACAACCCTAAGAACGAGATGATATTCCGCAAGCTCGGCATCGACTCGACGGTCAGCGCGACGACGGCGATCATGTCTCACATCGAACAGCAGTTGCCTACCCATCCGCTGATCTCGTTGATGACGCTGCGGCATGGCTTCGAAATCGTTGAGATCAAGATCCCGGGAAACTCTGCCATCGTCGGCCGGCCCGTACGTGATGTCCTGCTGCCACACAAGTCCCTCATCTGGGGCATTGTCGATGCCGAAGGCAATCCCAAAGCACCCACACCCGACACAGTCGTCCATGCCGACGATGAGATCGTTGCCGTTACACTTCAAGAAAGCGAAGAAGCGCTGCGCGCAGCGCTCATAGCCCCCTCCGCGGAACGCTAGCGTCCAATGACGCGCCTCGCCTATCTGGGTCCGCCCGGTACCTTTAGCGAGGAGGCAGCGTTGCGCTATCTCCCTGGTGCGGACTTCCTGCCGTGCACCACGGAGAAGGCCGCTGTCGCTGCCGTCGAAGCCGGCCAGGCCGATGAGGCTGTTCTGCCGATCGAGAATACGCTCGAGGGTTCAGTCACCCGAACCGTCGACATCTTGGTTCACGACACAGAGCTCATGATTCGAGCTGAGCTCATCCTCCCGATCGAGATGTGCCTTATCGCCAAGCCAGGCGACAGCGCCGATGATGTCCAAGTCATCTTCTCGAAGCCGGAAGCGCTCAGCCAGGTTCGTTACTACATCGAACGTCGTTTCCCCAAAGCACGACAGGACGCATCGTTGTCCACAGCGGCAGCCGTTGAAGAGATGCTCCGGGTGGACGCCGCCGTGGCCATCGGGCCTGCGCGCGCCGCTGAGATCTACGGCGCCGAGGTACTTGAACGCGGCATCCAGGACCACGAGCACAATCAAACGCGTTTCGTTGCCGTCGCGCCGGATGATCATGCTCCGACCGGCGCCGACAAGACATCGATAGCATTTGCTGTGGCGCATGATCAGCCCGGTTCTCTGGTCAATGTTCTGCACGAGTTCAGCGACCGCGCGATCAACTTAACGAAGATCGAATCGCGTCCCTCGCGCGAGGAGCTTGGTATCTACATATTCCTGGTCGACCTAGAAGGTCATCGATCTGAGCCAGCCGTCGCGGAAGCACTCGCGTCTGTTGAAGCGAAAGCAACGTTCTTCCGGTTGCTCGGTTCGTACCCGCGCGGAAGCAATGCCCGAGATACCTGACCTCGAAGCGATCCGGGCCTTCCTCAACGAACGCATTGTTGGAGAGACGATCGAACGCGCGGAGTTCCTGATACCCGTTGTCTTTCGCGTGACGAAGGACGATTTCATTCGGACGCTGGAAGGGAACGCCTTCGGCGAGATTCGCCGTCATGGGAAGTTCTTGCTCTTCCCTCTTGCCGATGGGCAGTTGTTGGTAATCAACGCCATGCTGACGGGCCGCTTTCAGTACGTAGAGCCCGAAAAGAAGCGTCGCGCAAAGACGTGCATGGCCCTTCGATTCAAGAACGGGTTCGAGCTTCGCTATTGGGACGAGCGCCTTATGGGGAAGCTCTACCTGGTACCGATTGGCAAGCTGCTGGAAGTACCGCAGTTCGCCGATATGGGCCCCGATGCGCTGGACATGTCCCGCGATGAGTTCAAGGACGGAATCCGAAAGTTCACCGGCCAGATCAAGAACATCCTAGTGAACCACAAGTTCATTGCCGGCATCGGCAACGCATACGCAGACGAAATCCTGTTCGTTGCCAAGCTCCATCCGTATCGAAAGCGGACGGCGCTGAGCGACGCCGAAATCGACCGTCTGTACGATGCAGTCCACAGTGTGTTCGATTGGGCGACGCCGATTGTCTCAGAGCTAATGCGCAAGGAGCTGAGCTACGAGGAACGGCGGGACTTTCTCAGGATCCATCGCAAGGGTGGCGAGCAGTGTCCGCGTTGTGGCACCCGGATATCAGAAATCACTGCCGGGCAGCGGATCACCGACTTCTGCCGAACCTGCCAGCCGAACTGAGTTCAAGCTGCAGCGCGCGATCGACCGTTCCAGCGGTCCATTACAGCCTCGACGTCCGCAATGCGTTGCGCGAAGTCATCGATCTGTGGCGCAATACCGTCTAGCAACGCCTCGGCCTGCGCCGCTATCTGTTGGATCTGGCCAAGCTGGATACGCAGAGCCTGCAGCCGATCTCGAACATCGAGCGCGTCACCGCGGACCTGGCTTGCTTCCGAGATGCTGGTTAGCTGGTTCATGCGTTCCTCCCTTTGCGGCGCGATAGGTTGTGGCTCCCGGTTGCGAACCTGGAGGCGCTGCTCTTGCTCTTCAGGTTGTACTTCGCGCTGCTCGGCACTCTCCATATCTCGAAGCTTCGCCTCGATGCCGCTCGCAGCTCCATCGGTACTACGGTCTTGTCGCTCGTCGTCGTCGCGTGCATCAGCGCTCGTGGCTACTGCCTCACTGCCGGTCTTGCGTGTGCGCAATGCCTCACGACGCCGGTCGAAGTTGTCCAACGGTCCATTCTGGCTTGTTTGCTGTGGCACTGCCTGTTCGACCTCGCTTTCGTGTTCGACCCGCCTGGAGA
>JBKKBW010000362.1:0-2832 GCA_046713635.1 Dehalococcoidia bacterium | reverse complement strand
AAGAAAGCGAAGGCCGTAACCCCATACATAATGCCGATCAGCTTGTGATCGACAGTGGTGACCCAGCTCCAGACTCCGTGGTACGACGCGCCTTGCGCTCGCGCCGTACGAACCGCGCTGGCCAGGGATTTCGGCTGTTGTGCTATCGTCGCTCCTGCCATCAGCTCTCTCCCTAGCCCTGGCCCGGTGTGGGGGCCGCCTCGCCCGACATCTGTTCTGCTACCCAGGCGTCGAACTCCTCCTGGGTCTGCGCAACAACGGTGAACCTCATGATGGCGTGTCCAACGCCGCACAACTCGGCGCACTGCCCTGAGTACGTGCCAGGTTCATCCGCCTTGAACCACATCCGGTTTGTGTGGCCGGGAATGTCATCCGTCTTACCTGCCAGCTTTGGTACCCAAAAGCTATGGATCACGTCCGGCGACTCGAGATAGATCCCGATCTCTCGCCCGACAGGGACGTGCAGCTCGCGATCGACGTTCAAGGCATCGCCGTCGGCCATAACATACTCTTCGTCGAGGTACTTGAACTTCCATTGGAACTGCGAGCCGGTGACTTCGACCTTCAGCGCGTCGTTCGCCGGAGCACGGCCCAGATCGAAGATGCCCTGTAGAGTCGGGACCGCGATGCCCAAGAGCAAAATCGCGGGCAGGATCGTCCACGTCAGTTCCAAGCGTGTATTGCCGTGGATCTGCTTCGGCGCGGGATCCCCGTGCTTGTACCGATAGCGGATGAGGATGTAGATGGTGGCAGCGAAGACAAGGACGCCGACGACCAGCGCCGGCCACATGGTGAGAAGGAACAGGTCTTTCTGCTTCTCAGCAACTTCGCCCTTAGGGGCAAAGGTATTCTGGGGTCCCCCAAAGGCGTCGCAGCCCGTGAGAAGGACGAGAGTTGAGACAGAGACGAGGGCCGTCAGCAGCTTCCCCAGCGAGACCCGTCCGAGCTTCATCCGGCCCCTTCTCGAATCGCTACACGGAGCCTAGGCTCCCCTCGCAGTGGACGAAGGCGCAAAGAGCGCCGACCGCCTTGTACCGTATATCACAAGCCGTATTTGGGGGCAAGATGCCCAGAAGGGACGAGGAGTCTACGCCGCCTTTCGCGGCGAGGGGCGCTTCTTCGCTGCTGCCTTCCCCATCGGTATCGGGTACATGGGAACAGGCCGAAGGTCTTCGATGAAGACGGGACCAGCGCAGCGCTCGCAGCGAATCGCGTCCCCGGGGCCCGGAGGCGTACCCTGGTAGCCAGGACGCGGATTGAAGGCGTGGAGGACTAAGTGGTCGCTACGAGTTCCTTCAATCTCGCCACTCACATGACCGCAGTGATAACACTTAACTTCGCCGACAACTTTCATGCCAACCTCCATCCTAGAGACCCATCCTACGCCGAATCGTCGTATAGCATCATTCGGCGCTTTCACGCAAAGCTTGAGGGGAAATCCCTGAATTGACAGCAGCGCGGGTGTGCCGGAAGCTAGCCTTCCACGCGCTCCACGCGGAAGCGCAGCGTGCCGGAAGGCGCGGCTACTTCTACGTCGTCGCCAGCATGGTGCTGGAGGAGCGCCCTACCAACAGGCGACTCGAACGAGATGCGGCCATCGCTCGGGCTCACCTCACCCGGCCTGACAAGCGTATAGCTCACTTCTTTACCAGACGCGAGGTTCCGAAGAATCACCCTGCTGCCGATGTGGACGGTGTCCGGCGAAGATGAGGTGTCGTCTTTCACATCAATGGCGCGATCGAGCATCGCTTCGACCTCCCGAATGCGCCCCTCAACATAGCCCTGCTGCGCCCGTGCCGCGTCTAGCGGCGCATTCTCGCGGAAGTCCTTGTCCTCCATTGCGCGCTTCAGGTCTGCCAAGATCCTCGGGCGCTGGGCTTTGAGCGATTCGAGCTCAGCTTCAAGCGCCGATTTCTGCGCAGTACCCATTTCAATGCTGTTCACGATAGCCGCGGCCCGCGCCGCCGCGGACTTCGACGCAGTTCCCTTTCGTAGCCGGAGATGTGCGCCCAGGTTTGTCTCCGTGAGCCCAATCTTCTTCGCGTAGACAAAAAGCGCGCGGACGGCATCCGCGCGTTTCGTAGCATCCATGACGCTACCAGTGATCGTCTCCGCGTAGTTCGCAACGTCTTGTCCCCGGAGCTGTTGTACCGCCTTGTCCGGTCCGGCCCAGCGGACGAATCGTTCGACCTCAGGCTGCGTCCCAACGCGCTGATCGTCAGGCAGCGACGCCAGGTAGCGTCTCGCGGTGTCCATCAGCGTAGTATCTGTCTCTTCGACCATTCGTTGCCCTTCGATTCTGGCAGACGAACGCGGCGAGATCAATGTGAAGGTTTACGCGTAGTTGACATCGCCTTGAACAAGGTAGAAGATTCCACCATCGACATGGCCCAACGGATTTCCCCACCGTCTTGGCTCCTCTGCTATGTCGCGCTCATCGGCTTCCTTACCTCCTGCCGCACCGACGCGCCTTCTGTACAGCCGCCAACACCTGCGCTCCGCTCGGGCACGCCCGATGTCCGTCCACGGACGTTTCAAATGGGACTCAGTTCGCTGCCGCCACAGCTCACTGAAGCGAGCTACGCGAGCACGTTCGAACTCATCGGCGGCGCGGGTGACGTGGTGCTGATCCAACGGGCGCCGCCCTGGTCTGAGCTGCTCGGCGGCGATCTCTCGGAATCAACGGTGGCCACGACGAAGCGAGAGGTCACCCTGGCGCGCGACAACGGTTTGGACATCTTCATAGCCATCGACCCGACCGATCCGGCCAGCGGCCGCTCGGAACTCGCTGGCTTGCCCGCCAGCTTGTCCGGTGCGCGCTTCGCGGATGAG
>JBKKBW010000361.1:0-2627 GCA_046713635.1 Dehalococcoidia bacterium | reverse complement strand
CACTACCACCTGCGTTAGTGTTGGAGCCAATTGTAACAGACGCTGGTACTCGGTGCGCGAGGATCTGCGCGCCGGGAAAAGTTGGGCACCTCCGGCAGGCGCTTGGCCCGGCTGCGGGGAACATCGGGCCAATGTACGTCCGCCGGAGGCGCGGGCTACGGGGGCTGTATCGACGTACTGTTGGCAAGGAGCCATCAAACGCCGATGGTACGATCCTAGAGGCCGCGCTCCTTAGCCGCATGGGCAAGAATACGGACGTAGCTTTGAGAGGATGGGCGAGGGATTGGGGCGCCGCGCCATCAGGGGAGTCAGGACGCATGGCATCCCAGCCCTCGAGCGCGGCCATGGCCGGTCATCTATACTGCCCAACGCGATGAGTTCTACTGCGGACGCTCAAGTAAAGGAGCACCACTTGCCCGAATCCCTGACTACGACGTACACCTGCCCGGACGGCACGCCATTCCCCGTTACCTGGGACAAGCCCGACGATGAGCAATACGGCTGGCGCTGGGACCAGATGCACAGCCCGCTGCCTGTGACTCCTCTGTCAGCGGACATTGGACCGGAGCTGGGCCGGGGGTTCGCGCGCGCCGCTGACGCCACGGGCGCGCCGGCATCGGGAGTGAGCAAGAGGGTGCATGGCTATGGGTTTATGCGCATGGTGGCGTACGAAGATGACCAGGAGCTGCGCGCAGAAATACGCGCTCGAGATCTCGCCAGCCGTACCGATCGCATCCTCGAGATCTGGAACGCGGAGTACCGGCCCGAAGTCGAAGCGCTCACGAGATCGTTGCGGACGCTGGCCGAGCCGGGCCTGACGCTTACGCAGCTTGTCGATCGGTTGGACCAGGTGCACCTCGTGCGCCGGCGCCAGGGCGAGCTGCACATGTTGGTGATGGGGCCCGCGACCATTGCCGCCCATCGCTTCTTTGAGTTCTGCGTCGCCGAGTTCGGGGACGAAGGCGAGGCACTGGCATGCGAGCTGACGCAAGGCTTCCCGAATAAGTCGCTGGAATCAGCCCAGGCACTCTGGGATGTAGCTCAGGGCGCGAAAGAGCTGCCTGAGGTTGCCGAACTGCTGCGCACGGCCACTCCCGCGGAGTTCCTCGCCCGGCTGGACGGCGTGCGGGGTGGGGCCGAGTTTCGCGCTTCGCTCGACACGTTCCTCGATGTCTATGGACATCGCAACGAGTCGTTCAGCGAGTTTTGCTTTCCCACCTGGCGCGAAGAGCCCGCGTTCCCGCTCTTCATCATACGCAACTACGTCGATGCGCCAGAGGATACCAGCCCCGCGGCCATGCACGCGCGGTCCGCCAAGCAACGCGAAGTGAAAACTCGCGAAACGGAGGCGCGTTTCGCCAGCGATGCGGACAAGCTGCAGCAGTTTCGCGCGTGGCTGGCGGCGGCGCAGCAGCGTACGGTTCTGCTGGAAGACCACAACTTCTACATCGATCAGCAGGGCCACGTTGCGGTGCGCGTGCCGTGCCTCGCGATCGGGCGCCGGCTTGTGGAGCAGGGAACGATCCAGACCGCAGACGACGTCTTCTATCTACGCGAGGCGGAGATCGCCGGCGCCGCAGTCAACAAGAGCAATCTTGATACGCTTGTCATCGAAAGGAAGGCGGAGCGCGAGCGCTGGATGCGCGTGCTGCCCCCTGCCACGATCGGCTCAGGAACAGCCGCAGTGAACCCGCTGCTGGAACGGTTCTTTGGTGGTGAGGTAGAGGAGCCGGACGATCCGACGCTGATCAAGGGCATTCCTGGCAGCGCAGGCGTGATCCGGGGCGTAGCGCGTTTCATCCCGACTCTATCGGAGATCGACCGCTTTTCGCCTGGCGAGATACTCCTCACCTACGCGACGGCGCCACCCTGGACGCCGCTCTTCGCCGTCGCCGCGGCCATCGTCACTGACGTGGGTGGCAATCTTTCGCACTGTGCTGTCGTTGCGCGCGAGTACGGCATACCGGCCGTCGTCGGTACGAAGGTCGCTACGCGGCGCATCCGTGACGGCGCGCTGATCACCGTCGATGGCAGCGCGGGTCTGATCCGCATCGAGGACTAACGCCGCCTCAGTCCGGCGCGTGAACCGCGCAGCCGCCTTCCTGATCGGCCGAGAGGCAAGAGCCACCTTCCTCGTAGACGCCGATCGTCGTCAGCACAGCCATCGTCACAATGCCGAGCGCAAGTAATGACTGCACTACGGTCGTGGCGAGCTTCGTCCGAGGCCCCGGGTCTATCGGTGGCTCCGCGTGCAGCCGGTCGGTCAGCAGCGCGACGCACACGCCGTAGGCCACGATTAGCGCGACGAACAGATAGTAGATCGGCACGGCCGGTTCGGCGATCTGCAGGTCGACTTCACCCAAGAAGATCACCCCCGGCCCGAACATCATCATCAGTCCGAAGAATAGGCCGCGGACCACACCCGCTGACGGCAGCCAGCGCCTCAGAGGGATATAGATCACGCCTCCAATGACGCCCGCGATCGTGCTTAGCGCCAGCAGCGTGAATGAACCGCTGATCGCAAGTTCGCCGATCGTCCCGAAGTCGGTCAGCGCGCCCTCCGTGTCGCGGTCTATCAAGAACGCCAGTCGCATAGCGATGCGTCCGCCGATGCCGCCAAACAGCGC
>JBKKBW010000360.1:0-3691 GCA_046713635.1 Dehalococcoidia bacterium | reverse complement strand
CTTCGTGGGCGTGGGTACGGTAGTGAATCTCCACGCGGTCATCACGGAACTTCGCCGCAAGTCGCCTGTGATCGAGGGCGCGCTGTGGAGCCACTTCTACCATCCTTCAGAGGAGCAGCCTATCGATGCTGTCGCGTTTCGCGATATGCCGGTCTATTCGGCGCTTTCGTACGAAGCCGTAACGCGGGTGTTGCGCTCGTCAGGGCGCCCGTTTTCATCTCAGCAGTACGCGAACACGATCGGCATCGTTATGGGCCATTCGATCCTGGAGATGGATGAGCCGGAGCACGCCAAGTATCGCACGACGCTCGAAGCCGCCTTCAGCAGGAGAGCGATGGAGCGCTGGGAGCGTGACGTGGTCGGTCCTGTGATCAGCGAGCATCTCGATCGTTTTGCAGGACGCGGATCGGCTGACCTCGTGCGGGAGTTCACATTTCCCTATCCCGTGCATGTCATTACGGGACTGTTAGCGTTGCCGATTGAAGACTTGCCGCAGTTTCACCGCTGGGCGATCGAATTGATCAACGTCGCTTCTGATCCAGCACGTGGACTCGAGGCATCGGCAAGGTTGCACGATTACTTCATTGGCGTAATCGATGAACGGCGGCAAGCTGAGCCGCGCGAGGATCTCATCAGCGTGCTGGCTTACTCGGAGGTCGAGGGCAGGCCGCTCGATAATGAGGAGATCTGCGCGTTCTTGCGGCTGCTCCTGCCCGCTGGCGCCGAGACGACGTTCCGCTCGTCGGGTAACCTGCTATGCGGGCTCCTGTCCAACCCCGATCAGCTCGAGGCCGTGCGCGAGGATCGTTCGCTCATCCCGCAAGCGATTGACGAGATGCTGCGCTGGGAAGGGCCGCTGACGACAATCATCCGTCAGGCGACTGAGGACATCGACTTGTGTGGAACGCAGGTGCCAGCCGGCGCCGCCATCATGGTCTGTGTCGCCTCAGCGAACCACGACGAGGCGCGCTGGGAAGACCCCGAAGTGTTCAACATCTTCCGAAAGCGCATCCCGTCAGTAGCGTTCGGCTTCGGGCCGCACGTCTGTATCGGCCAGCACCTCGCTCGGATGGAGATGACTGTCGCGCTGAACGGGCTCCTCGATCGGTTACCCAATCTTCGGCTCGACCCGAGCGCGGAACGGCCCGCAGTCACGGGCTTGATGTTCCGCTCTCCCACGTCTATGCCCGTGCTGTTCGGCTAGCTTGAGAGGCCGCCGAGGCGGCAGTATACTGGGGCGCAATTTCGCGTAAGGAGTCCTAAGCGATGGCACACAACGGCTACAAAGTGATCGACGCCGACACCCACATCCTTGAACCGCCCGACATTTGGAAGAACCACCTACCCAAGGCATACCAGCAGTACGCACCAAAGTTGGTTCGCGACCACGAGGGCGGCGACGCCTGGGACCACGGCACCGGCTCGCCCGATCCGATCGGCCTCGTCTCGACGCCTGGCAAGCGTTTCGAGGAGTTCAGCTGGTTCGGGGTGCAATACAAGGACATTCGAAAGGCGTGCTACAGCGGCAAGGACCGCGTCTCTGACATGGACATCGAAGGCGTAGACGCTATCGTTGTCTTCCCGCCTGAGCGCACGATCTTTCGCTGGCTCGGCCAGCCCGATAAGAAGGTCTCGCTCGCGGGTGTCGACGCGTACAACGAGTTTGCGCAAGAGAGCTTCGCGGCAGCTGATCGCACGCGTATCTTCCCGATGTATCAGATCCCCAGCCTGGGCGTGGACACCGCGGTCAAGTACGTGAAGAAGGCGAAAGATGCGGGTGCGCGCGGCGTATTGCTTGGCTCCTGGCCGAACGGCAGCGCCAACATGACTAAGGAGGACGACAAGTTTTGGCAGGCCTGCGCCGACGCCGGCCTGCCCGTGCACGTTCACATCATGCTGGAGACGCGCGAGAACCTCGTCAAGCAGACGACCGACCTCCAGGCCGGCGCGAGCCCGCTGAAGATGATCGAAGGGCGTAGGCGCGCCATCGCGCAATACGCCGGGGTCTTCACGCGCGTTACACCGATCATCAGTAGCTTCCTGTTCAGTGGCGTTTTCGAGCGCATTCCGAAGCTGCAGCTCGTCTTCGTCGAAGTCGGTGTCGGCTGGATTCCTCACTTCCTCGAGATGGTAGACGACCGCTATTGGAGGAACCGCAACTGGGTCGAGTTCGAGATCGACCAGCCGCCCAGCACGTACTGGTACAGCAACTGTGTCGCCACGTTCATGCACGACCACAGCGGCATCGCACTACGGCACTCGGTCGGTGTGGGCAACATGATGTGGTCGAGCGATAACCCGCACCACGGCAACGACTGGCCCTACGCCCGTAAGCTCATCTCTGAGATGATGGCCGACGTTGACCCGTCGGAGCGTCACGAGCTCGTTTCCGGCAACGCCGCGCGCATCTACGGTCTGGACAGTGCAGCGCCAGCGCGCGGCAACGGCGCCCTACGCGTTTCAGCGAAGGCCGCATCTGCATCGAAGACTTCATCTCGCAATGGCGCGCGTGGTGCGGCGGCGAAGGCGAAGGCGCCGTCTCGCAACGGAGCGCCGGCGCGCAATAGCGCGCAGCGTACGAAGGCGAAGGCGCGAGTGTCGTCCAACGGCACTCGCGGCTCTGCCAACAAGAGCGCGAAGGCGCCAGCTCGCCGCCGCTAGGCGGTAAACGACACGCACACCGAAGGGTGGGAGTCCTTCCAGGAGGGAAGCCCACCCTTCGTGCTATAAGCTAGGTCATGATGCGGAGCTTCGACACATGAGCGGCGCCTGCGATGGCCTGCGGGTGATCGACTTCAGCACCTGGATGGCAGGCCCGCTGGCAACGATGGTGCTCGCCGACAATGGCGCTGACGTCATCAAGGTCGAGCCGCCTGGCGGCGATCCGGCGCGCGCGGTGCCTGCGTTTCAGACCTGGAACCGCGGCAAGAAGAGCGTCGCGCTCGATCTCAAGTCGGAAGGTGGTCAAGCGCGCGCGCTCGCGCTCGTGGCCGATGCTGATGTCATAGTGACATCGTGGCGGCCGGCCGTAGCCGAACGTCTGGGCCTGGGCTATGACCATGTCCGTGCCGTCAACCCGCGCGCCATCTACGTCTCGATCACCGGTTACGGAGAGGAGAGCGAGGATGCCGCTTTGCCCGGCTACGACGCGCTTGTCACGGCCAAGCTTGGGCGCATGTCTGCCTTCGAACGCATCGCCGATCGCGACGGTCCGATGTATCCGTCCGTGCCGTGCGCCTCGTTCGCAGCAGCGATGTTCGCGGTACAGGGCATCCTGGCTACACTCCACGTTCGCCGCGAGACCGGTGCCGGGCAGAAGGTGAGCGTCTCGCTGCTCGCTTCGCTGCTCCCATACGACATGGTGCAGTGGATCGCGCCTCAGGTCAGCGGCCTGGACCCGCAGACGGCGAACCGGGCTGGGCAGAAGGGCGTCTACAACCAGCCCGGCGCTTCAACGCGTCAGACGGTCGCAGCGGCGGGACAGTCCAGCGCCGGTTCCCCGGCCAGGGGTGACGGCGGTGCCACTCCCGAAACCAGCCGCACCTACAACCCGCAGCAGGTCCACCGGCCCGGCTTTCGCGTCCCGCGGCCCAACTACATGACGGCTGTCACGAAAGACGGTGCCTGGCTCCAGCTCGCGAACACCGCCGATCACCTCTGGCTGGCGCAGATGGAGTCAATGGGTCTGGTC